>NZ_JBQJIK010000022.1:0-99167 GCF_052078665.1 Inquilinus sp. CA228
TTCAGGCCCTCGGCCTCGCCTCCGTCGCCGACCCGCTCACCGCTTAATCCCCCGAACCGCCGGATACGGACCCGTATGTCCGGTGGTGTGGGAGGGGGGAGCCGCGAGGCTTCCCCCTATCCCGATACGCTGGAGAATAAGTGTTTTTGCCTCTCCCGTTTACGGGAGAGGTCGGAGGCGCTTGTGCCTCCGGGTGAGGGGGTTTCGTCGAGGTCTGGGCCCACCCTCACCCGGTCTTGCTGCGCAAGCCCGACCTCTCCCGCTAGGCGGGAGAGGCACACGATGAGCCCTTATCAGAGTCTGTGTGTGTTTCTCGTCCATGAAAAGACAAAGACCATGATTGATCTCCGGAGAACCTGCTTTTCATCCATCTAAAAATATGCCTCACTCTTCCCGACAGCAGGGCAGGGGAGGCATCATGGCGCGGCCGCACGGGCACGGAAAGGTGCTGACATCCAGCGATTTCGGGGCGACCACGATCTACGCCTGCGGCCTCGACCAGCGCTTCAGCTATTGCGCCTATGTGCCGGCGGATTACGACGAGGACGGCCACGACCGCTGGCCGCTGGCGGTGATCGTGCACGGCACCGAGCGCGGCATGCAGGCCTATCGCGACGGCTTCGCCGACTTCGCCGAGCGCCACGGGGTGATCGTGCTGGCGCCGCTGTTCCCGGTCGGCATCACCGAACCGGGCGACCTGTCCAGCTACAAGCTGCTGCGCGCCGGCGACGTGCATTACGACGCGGTGCTGCTGGCGATGATCGCCGAGACCCAGGCCCGCTATCGGATCGAGGGCGACCGGGTGCTGATGTACGGCTTCTCCGGCGGCGGCCACTTCACCCACCGCTTCCTCTATCTGCATCCGGAGCGGCTGCTCGGCGCCTCGATCGGCGCGCCCGGCGTCGTCACCCTGCTCGACTTCGAGCATGACTGGTGGGTCGGCGTGCGCAACTTCGAGGCGGTGTTCGGCAAGCCGCTCGACCTCGACGCCATCCGCCGGGTGCCGGTGCAGATGGTGATCGGCGGCGACGACACCGAGACCTGGGAGATCACGGTGAAGCCGGGCGATGCCTGGTGGATGCCGGGCGCTGACCTCGCCGGCCGCAACCGCCAGGACCGGATGCGGTCGCTGCGCCGCAGCCTGGAGGCGCAGGGCGTCGCAGTGCAGCAGGACACCATCCCCGGCATCGCCCATGACGACCGCGAGCTGCTGGGCGCGGTGACGAGCTTCCTCGGGGAGGTGCTGGCGCGGCGACAGGCGGCCTGAATTTCGGAACCAACAACGACAAACAGGGGGCAGTGATGAAGGCGATGTTCGGCGGGCTCGCGCTCGCCCTGGTCCTGGCTGCCGGTGCCGTGGCGGCGCAGGACACGCCGCGCGACGGCGGCACCATCACCGTGGCGCTGAACGCGGATATCCGCAGCAGCGACCCCGGCATCAACCGCGACGGCAACACCGACACGGTGATGCAGCATGTGGTCGAATCCCTGGTCGGCTACCGCGAGGACCTGACCGTGGGCCCGGCCCTGGCGGACTCCTGGACGGTCACGGATGACGGCCGCATCTACGACTTCAAGATCCGCAAGGGCGCGCTGTTCCACAACGGCAAGCCGGTCACCTCGGCCGAGGTGAAATGGAGCTGGGACCGGCGCTGGACGACCGACAGCTGGACCTGCCGGCCGGTCTTCGACGGCACCGCCGGACTGAAGGTCGAGGCGGTGGAGACGCCGGACCCGCAGACCATCCGCTTCCGCTTGGCCGAGCCGAACGCCCTGTTCCTGGCGCAGCTCGCCAATGTCCAATGCTTCGCCACCGGCACGGTCAGCCCCGACAGCCTCAATCCGGACGGCAGCTGGAACGCGCCGGTCGGCACCGGCCCGTACAAGCTGGCCTCCTGGAAGCGCGTCGAGGCGGTGGTGCTGCAGCGCTTCGCCGACTACAAGCCGCTGTCCGAGCCCGGCAGCGGCTATGCCGGCGCCCGCATCGCCCATGCCGACACCATCCGCTTCCAGATCGTGCCCGACCCGGCGACGGCGGAGGCGGCGCTGGCCACCGGCGGGGTCGACCTGCTGCCCAGCCTGGCGCCGGGGCAGATCGACCAGGCCAAGGCCAATGGCGGCACGGTCGAGACCGCCCAGGGCCTCGGCTGGTCGGTGATCCTGGTCCAGACCGCCGATCCGCTGCTGTCCGACATCCGCATCCGCCGGGCGATCGCCCAGGCGCTCGACCTGAAGCAGATCGCCCTGGCGCGGACCTACGGGCTGACCGAGGCCAACCCCTCGGCCGTGGCCCGCAGCAGCACCTTCTTCGACGACGGCTTCCTCGACTGGCCGGCCTACGACCCGGCCAAGGCGCAGGCGCTGCTGCAGGAGGCCGGCTACAACGGCCAGCCGATCACCATCCAGACCAACAAGCGCTATGACGGCATGTACGACAATGCCGTGATGATCCAGGCGATGCTGGCCGCGGCCGGGATCGATGCGCGGCTGGAGGTGCTGGACTGGGCGACGCAGCTCGACAACTACATCGCCGGCAAGTTCCAGCTGCAGTCCTTCGCCTTCTCGGCCCGGCTCGATCCGTCGCTGCTGTACGGCATCCTGATTGGCAGTAAGGCCGAGGATCCGGGCAACCAGTGGGACGACCCGAAGGCGGCGGAGCTGCTGGCCCGGTCGATCCGCACCGAGGATCCGGCGCAGCGCAAGGATGCGCTGAAGCAGCTGCACGCGCTGATGGCGGATCAGCTGCCGATCATCGGCCTCTACTACGATCCGGCGGTCGATGCGGTCGGTCCGAAGCTGAAGGGCTACCGGCCCTGGGCCGCCGACAAGCCCCGGCTCTGGGGTGCCTGGAAGGCGGAGTAGGGGGAGCTTGTCCTCACTCCTCCCGGTACCCGAATCTCGGGGCGTTGCCGGTGGCGCCGTAATAGCGATAGGGCAGGAACTTGCCGGACATCGTCATCTTCACCCGGTCGCCGGCCGGGTCGGGCTGGCGCTCGATCTGCAGGTCGAAGTCGATCGCCGACATGATGCCGTCGCCGAACTCCTCCTGGATCAGCTCCTTCCAGGTGGTGCCGTAGACCATCACCAGCTCGTAGAAGCGGTAGATCAGCGGGTCGGTCGGCGGCGCCTGGAACGATCCGCGATAGGGCGGCTCGTTCAGCATGCGCTGCTCCGCCGGGGTCAGGCCGAACAGGATCGCGGCTTCCGCTGCCTGCGGCTTGGTCAGCCTCATCTGGCCCAGCAGGGCGGCGGTGACCAGCACCGGCGAATGGCCGCCGATGGTCTCGGCGATCTCGCGCCAGCTCCAGCCCTTCTCGCGCTTGATGTCCAGGATCTTCTCGGTCAGCTCCTCGCGCTTCATGGCGAACCCTCTCCGGTCGGTGATTGCGAACCGATCGCAGGGTCACGCAACAACCATGCCAGCGGGGGGTCAGAAAGGACGAGAGCCCTCCAGCATCCCGTGCACGCTGTAGGTCATGATCGCCAGCAGCGCGGTCAGGCCGAGATACAGCACGCCGTACTCGATCCGGGCGTCCAGCGGCGCGTTGTAATAGGCCCGGGCCCCCGGGCTGTTCGGGTCGTGCCGCCAGGCCTTCAGCACCTGCGGCGCCGCGAACAGCGCCACCAGCAGCAGCACCGGGCTGGGCCGCCACAGCAGCAGCCCCAGCATGATCGGCGCGCCCAGCAGCCAGACCCGCGGCGACAGGATCGCGGTGATCCGGCCGCCGTCCAGGGGCGAGACGGGCAGCAGGTTGATCAGGTTCAGGAAGAAGCCGGAATAGGCCACGGCCAGCAGCAGTCGGCTGTCCACCTCGCGGGCCCAGAAATACACGGCGAAGGCGCCGAGCGTGCCGAGGAACGGGCCGGCGAAGGCGACATAGGCCTCGGTCTCGACATTCATCGGCTGCTCCTTCAGCTGGATCCAGGCGCCGACGAAGGGGATGAAGGTCGGCGCCCCGACCTTCAGCCCGCGCCGCTTGGCCGCGATGTAGTGCCCCATCTCGTGCACCAGCAGCATCAGCACGAAGCCGGCGGCGTAGCCCCAGCCGAACACGAAGGCGTAGGTCACCAGCGACAGCAGCATGGTGCCGCCGGTCAGCGCCAACGGGCCGAATTTCAGGCCGCCGACCAGCAGCAGGAGCGCCTTGATCATGACCGGTACCGAATCCTCTCAGGCGACGCCGCCATCGCGCGGCTTCCGCCGGAACAGCCTGGCCAGGGCGACGCCGAAGACGCCGAAGCCGATGACGAACACCTTGGCGAATTTCAGCACGAAGGCGCCGATGATGGCGATCAGCCCCAGCTTCTTCGCCGCCACGCCCGCCACCAGCGCCGCCAGCCCGTATTCTGCGACCTTGTCGGTGCCCTCGGTGAAGTCCTCATAGCGCTTGCCGGGGCTGTAGCTGATCGAGTTCAGCAGCTCGCGGGCATACGTCTTGTCGCCCTCGATCGTGGCTGTCGAGGCCACCAGGTTCAGGCCGAAATAGCCCTCGCGTCCCAGCGCATAGGTCTTGTAGTTCGCCGTGCCCTGGTCCTGCGGGTTGTCCTTCTCGACCACCTTGGCGGACCAGACCAGGCGATGGGTCGCGGCATCGTATTGCGGCACCTCGATCCAGCCGGTCACCGCCAGGGGCGGGAAGCCGCGGGCGATCCGGTCCTGGTTCTCGGACTCGGTGCCGTCCTTCAGGGTGGTCAGCAGCTCGTCGGCGTTCCAGTCCTTGGCATCGTCGTCGCGGATATAGCCTTCCTGGGTGTAGTCGATCGACGCCGACCAGTTCTCGTCGCTGAGCGGGAAGACCAGGCCGATCAGCGTCGGGCTGGCGCTGTTTCCCGAGGCGCGCAGCAGGCGGGCCGATTCCTGCTTCGGCACGAAGGCATAGCCTTCGGGCAGGGCCAGCGAGCCCTGGTCGATCAGTGGAATGTCGACCGGCCCGCGCTGGACCACCTTCCTGGCCGCCTCCCACGCGGCATCCTGCTCCGCCTGGATCGTGGCCGCCTGGTCGGCGGGTGTGGCCGCGGGCTGCGTCTGCGCGGCGGCGGTGCCGGCCAGGGCCAGAATCAGCGCGATCGCGAGCACGCGATGCGACAGGCCGAAACTCATGATGATGCCCCCCTCCCGTGTCCCACGGCCCCCGCGCATGGGACAATCATCATAGAGAGCCAAGATGGCAGCAATTTGAAGCGAATTCCGGTGCAGGCCGGCGGCGCTCAGTCGTCGCCGGGGCTGCCGCGCATCCGCTTCACCGACGACCGCTTGCTCTTGGAATCGAGCCGCCGGATCTTGCTGCCCAGCGTCGCCCGGGTCGGCCGGCGCTTCTTCGGCACCACAGCGGCGCGCTGGAACAGGTCGACCAGCCGGTCCACCGCCTCGGCCCGGTTGCGCTCCTGGCTGCGGTGCTCGCGGGCGGTGATCACCAGCACGCCGTCCTTGGTCAGGCGCTGCCCGGCCAGGGTCTCCAGCCGGGCCCGCATGTCCTCCGGCATCCCGGCGCGGTCGATCGGGTAGCGCAGCTGCACCGCGGTCGCGACCTTGTTGACGTTCTGCCCGCCCGGGCCGGAGGCGAGGATGAAGCTCTCCTCGAAGTCGCGCTCGTCCAGCGCGATGCGGGCGGTGATCCGGATCATGGCCGGACCCTCGCACGGCCGGGCGCGCTTGTCATGCCTCCGCCGCTGTGCCATCCCGGTCCGGGCGGAGGAGACGCGATGACCATCAGGCTGAGGCATATCGAGGCGCTGCAGGCGGTGCAGAAGGCCGGGTCGATCACCGGCGCGGCCGAGCTGCTGAACGTCTCGCAGCCGGCGGTCAGCAAGCTGCTGCGCCATGCCGAGGACCAGCTGGGCCTGCGCCTGTTCGAGCGGGTCAAGGGCAAGCTGGTGCCGACCCGCGAGGCCAAGCTGCTCGAGGTCGAGATCGACCGCACCTTCGCCGGGCTGGAGCGGATCTCCAGCATCGCCGCCAACCTGCGGCGCGGGCGCGAGGGCCATGTCCGCATCGCCTGCCTGCCCAGCCTCGGCTTCGGCTTCATGACCGAGCAGATGGCGTCGTTCCACCGCCGCCATCCCGGCGTCAGCTTCGACCTGCGCACCCACCACACCCGCGAGATCCTGGACCTGGTCGCCACCAACAGCCTCGACCTCGCCATCGCCCATGAGCCGGCACTGCCGCCGGGCATGCGCAAGATCGCGATCGGCACGTCGCGGCTGGTGCACCTCTCGACCGTGCCGCTCGGGCCCGGCGAGGCGGCGGAGATCACGCTCGACCGGATCGATGTCGAGACGCTGATCGGCGTCGACCCCGACACCTCGATCGGCGCCACCCTGTCCGACGCTTTCGACCGCGCCGGTATCCGCTACGCCCCGCGCAACCTGATCCAGACCTACTACCTGGCGCTGCCGCTGGTGCGCTACGGCGCCGGCTCGGCCATCGTCGACGAGCACACGGCGCAAGCCTGGGCGGTGCCGGACGTCACCGCCCGCGTGATCGTGCCGGAGATCATCCTGCCGATCACGGCGCTGCACCACGAGAACTACCCGCTGTCGCAGGCGGCGCATCTGTTCCTCGACCACCTCACCGGCAAGCCGACGCAGCGCACCAGAAGCGCCAGGAGATAACAGCCGATACGAAGCCCATAACCGCCCGGAATTTGACAGCCGCCGGGGCCCCGGGCATCACGAAGGACCGGTTCCGCTGCCGCACAGGACGATCATGGCCAAGCCCGTCATCGGAGTGACCCTGGATGCCGAGGAGCCCGGCGGCTACTCCTCCTCGCCCTGGTACGCGCTGCGGCAGAACTACTGCGGGTCGCTGGCGGAATACGGTGCCGTGCCGCTGGCGCTGCCGCATCTGGTCGATGCGGTCGACCGCTATCTCGACCTGTGCGACGGCGTCGTCGTCACCGGCGGCGGCTTCGACGTCGACCCCGCGCTCTGGGGCGCCGGCTCGGTGCATGAGACGGTGAAGACCAAGCCGGTGCGCACCCAGTTCGAATGGGCGCTGGTGCAGGGCGCGGTGGCGCGGAACAAGCCGGTGCTCGGCATCTGCGGCGGCGAGCAGCTGCTGGCCGCGGTGCTGGGCGGCACCCTGGTGCAGCACATCCCGGCCGAGATCGACAATGCGCTCGACCACAGCCCGGAGCGCAAGATCCACGACCCGGCCGGCTGGACCGCGGCGCATGAGGTCGAGGTCACGCCCGGCACTCTGCTGGCCCGCATCACCGGCGCGGCGCGCTTCGGCGTCAACAGCTCGCACCACCAGGCGGTGAAGGCGGCAGGGCCGGCGCTGATCGTCTCCGGCATCGCCCCCGACGGGGTGGTCGAGGCGGTGGAGCATCCGGGGCAGCGCTTCTGCCTCGGCGTGCAGTGGCACCCGGAGTATCTGCGCAGCGAGGCCGACCGCGCCGTGCTCGCCGCCTTCGTCGCCGCCTGCGCCGGCTGATGGACACCGCGCTGATCCAGGACCTGCTGGAGGAGTTCAAGGGTGAGGTCGGGCCCGAGGATTTCGGCCTGACTTTCCGGCTCTATCCCGGCCGGCTGCGCGACGGCACCGCCGACCGCTACTCGGACGGGCCGGTGTTCGACCATCGCGACGACGTCGCGGTCTATCCGGCCAGCACCAGCAAGAGCTTCTACCTGGTCGCCTTCCAGCACTGGGTCGAGGCGGGGACGCTGCAGCCGGACGAGGAGGATCTGCGGGCCCTGTCGGCGATGATCCGCCAGTCCAGCAACGACGCCACCACCTACCTGTTCGGCCGCATGACCGGCACCACGCCGGGCGGTCCGCTGCCGGAGGCGGAGATGGCGGCGTGGTGGGACAAGCGCCAAGCGATCCAGCGTTGGTTCGAAGGCTGGGCCTGGCCGGAGTTCGACCGGCTGCGGCTGTGGCACGGCACCTACGAGGACTCGCCCTATGGCCGTGAGAAGGCGGCGCGCGCCCATGGCGGCAATCTGATCGCGCCGCGCGCGGCAGCGGCGCTGCTGCATGGCATCGTCGCCGGGCAGCTGGTCTCGCCCGCCGCCTGCGGCCGGATGATGGACCTGCTCGACCGCGAGCCGGAGCGCGACCCGGAGCGGCTGCCGCCCGAGTATGTGGACCAGGTCCGTGGCTTCCTCGGCGAAGCGCTGCCGCGAAACGTCCGGCTGTGGTCGAAGGCCGGCTGGACCAGCGAGACCCGGCACGACATGGCCTATTGGGAGACGCCTTCCAGCCGCAGCCTGGTCGCTGCGGTCTATACGGTCGGGCCGCATATGGCGCAGAACCGCCGCTTCCTGCCGGCGGTCGGGGCCAAGCTGCACGCGCTGCTCGAGGCGTAGGGGATGCGATGCCGCCCGTCTGGCACGATGACGACCGCTCGCCGAACTATGCCCATCTGGCGGCACCCTTCGCCGACACCGTCTTCACCGCGGAGGCCGGGACCTTCGAGACGCTCTGCCGTCTGTCCCGCTTCCGGCCGCGCGGGGCGCGGATCCTGTTCGGGCTGCGCGGCTGCGCCCTGGCTCAGCCGGAGACCGCCGGCCAATGGGGCGAGGCGCTGCAACTGCGCGAGGCGCGGCCGGACCATCACGTGCCGCGCTGCGTCCTCGGGGTCTGGGACCGGCCGGCGGGGCGGCTGATCGCCTGGCCCGGCTCGACCGTCCCGAACGCCCGCTACATGCGCCGCCAGGCCGAGGCGCCGGACCGGCGCATCGCCAACATGCTGGCGCCCGGGCTGCACCCCTATGTCGTCGGCCCGCATGTTCCCGCCGGCCGCCCGGCGGAGGAGGGGGCGTTCCAGCTCGACCGCACCGTCGAGGTGCCGGTCTGGCGCTCGCTCGACGCCGCCGGCTACGACCTGTCCGGCCGCTTCGACATCTGCGCGCCGGAGGACAACATCCACGCCGCCGGCTGGCCGGGCGACGGCATCGAGTTCTCCTCGGCCGGCTGCCAGACCCTGCCGGGCCGGCACCTGCCGCCGGCCGACCCGACCGGCGACTACGCCGCCTTCCGCGTGGCCGCCGGGCTCGCCGCCAGCCCCGACCTGGCCGAGACCGGCCTGGCCTTCGACGACCTGCTGGTCACGGGCCGGCATCTGCGCCTGGTGGCGGAGCGGACTTCCGGCCTGGCCCGGCTGATGCCGGGATCGAGCGGCCCCGAGGTGCGGCTGTTGCAGGACGCCTTCATCGGCCGCGGGCTGATCCCGGACTGGGGCTTCACCGCCGGGGTGTTCAACGGCTTCACCGCCAAGGCGCTCTACGACTGGCAGGCCGCCTCCGGCCGGGTCGCGGACGGAGTGTTGCGGCCCGAGGAGGCGGCGGCGCTGGGCTTCCCGCTTGGGTGACTCAGTCCAGGATGTCGACGAGGAAAGCCCCCGGCGACATGCCGCGCAGCTCATCCCGGGCCGTCCGGAAATAGGGCTTGCCGCCCCACAGGCTGCGATCGCCGATGATGTAGAAGGCCCGCTGTGCCCGCGTCACCGAGACATTCAGCAGATTGGGCTTCAACGAGGCCCAGTCGGCACCGCGCGCATGGTCGTGATCCGCGCCGAGCACCATCAGGACCAGGCGCTGCTCCCGCCCCTGGAACGTGTGGACCGTGCCGATCCGGTCCCTGCTCCATTCGTGCAGCGCCCGCCGTTTCGGGGCGGCCAGGCCGAGCGGGTCGAGCTGCGCCGCCCAGCGGTCGGCGTCGGTCAGCTGCGCCGTCAGGGCTTCCTTGACGCTGCGGAACGGCGAGATGACATAGAGCGGCGGCAACTCACCGGCACCATGGCGGTAGAGGCGCAGCACCGCCTGGAACACGATTTCGACCTGTTCGGGCACGGCTTGCCGGCCGCCCCGGACCGCACCGGCGACATCGACCCAGCCCGACTTTCCTGGTCCGGGCGGGTTGGTGGCGAAGATCATCTTGCCGTCATAGGCGATGGTGTTCGCGATCTTGAACATGGTCCCGGCGCAGCGCCGATGGACGCGCAAGGGACTGCCGATCCAGATGTCGCCCTGATCGCCGGCGGGGACGAGGGCGCCGAACGGGTTGGTCCGATCGGCCAGCTGCTGCGCCGAAACTCGGTTGGGCGCATATCGCCCATCCCGCGTCGTCGCGGCATCATCCGACAACGCCTCGATCAGCCGGGTCGGAACGGTGAACACCGGTTCGATCTGCAGCGGATCTCCGACCACCACCGCGCGCCGCGCCCGCCACAGCGCGCCGACCGCGGCCTGCGGCGTGGCCTGGCCGGCCTCGTCGATGAACAGCCAGCCGATGTCGCCCGGCCCGAGATCGCGGAACTGGCGGGCGAACGAGGCGAAGGTCGACGACACGATCGGCACGATCAGGAACAGGCTCTGCCAGATCAGCCGGGCATCGGCGTCGCCGGCAGGGCGGAACCCCTTCAGCATGTTGCTGATGGCGACCAGATTGCCGCGGAACAGCCCGCGGCCCTTTCTGCCGACCTCGGCCAGCCAGGCTTCATGCAGGGCGAGGGCCGCCTTGAACAGGGCGGACCGCGACGCCGCCAGCCGATCGTCATGCCAGAGGCCGGCCTTCTGGATCCCCGATTCCTCCAGATCCGACAGGGCCGAAAGCCGGTGCGACTCCGGCAATGCACTCAGGCGGGTCTGCTTGCGCGACCGCTCCTCCTGTGCCGCATCGCGCGCCGAACGGGCCGTGTCGAGTGCCGCGGCGGCCGACGACAGCGCCGACCTCAGGGCTTCTGCCCGGGCCTCCAGGACGCCCCGTCGCGTCCGATGGGACAGCTGGTCCGCGGCATTCGCCCGCCGGCGATCCCGATAGGCCCGAGTGTCGGGCCGGCGGAGCAGCCGGGCCAGAGGGCCCGGCGCCCAGCGATCGATCAGCCTCTCCTCCTCGGCGAGATCGTCCAACCGCTGCCGGCACTGCGCGAGGTCCGACTGCCCCTGGGCCAGCTCCGCTTCGACCGACCGGACCTTCGCCTCCGCCGCTTCGGCCTCTGTGGTCGCGTCGGCCAGGGCCGTGTCGGGCGACAGCATTTCGGCGACGAGATCGGCATCGGCGGCCAGCGCATCGATCTCCGCCGCCAGGGCCCGGTCCGCCTCGCGGAACGCCTGGGCGGCAGCGGCGAAGGACGGGCCATCATAGGCGTCGATCCATTCATAGAGGGTCGACACCGGATCCTCGGGAGCCTGCCTTCGGCCCTTCTGCTCCACCTTGAAGAACGCCCGCTCCGCGAAAGCCCTGCGGTTCGCCGATTTCCCGAGGGCGCAGGCGATCAAGCCCCAAGAGACATCCCGGTCGTCGCCGGGCTGCTTGAAGGTTCCATTCCCCTGCTGAGTCGCGACCTTGTGTGCCACCGATCGCAGATAGAAGCTGTCGCGCCAATCCTCGCCGAGCGCCCCGCGCTTCGGCAGATCCTTCGAGATGTTCTCGACCGCGGCGTTGTTCGACGAGGCGACGACCATCTCATGGCCGATGATCTCGGCAGCCAGCCGGCCGATCGAGGCCTCCTTGCAGGGCGGTGCGAAGGCCACCCGGATATGGCGTTCGACGATGGTGTCCGAGGCTCGGTCGAAGCCGGCCAGGGCCCTGGCCCGGCGAACGATGATCTCGGCGAAGATGTCGCTCAGCAGCGTGGTCTTGCCGGTGCCGGGAGGACCGTTCACCGAGTACATGCCATCGGTGCCGAGACGGTCGAGGGCGCAGTTGATCGCGAATTGCTGCATCAGGCTCATCGCCTGCCCCGGCGCCCGCAGCCAGCGGCCCGGCGGCAACCGGCGCGGATGCACCATGTCGAGGATCGCCCGGCGGCCTGCCTCGGAATAGAGATCCGTTCGCCCCGGCGCGGGCGCGGAGTCCAGATAGGCGGCGAGGGCAGCCGGGACCTCGCCCTGCCGGACCGCAGCCATTGCCCGCTCCAGATCCAGGATGAAGAAGCTGTTGAGGATGTCGATTCCGGTATCGGCCTCCGCGCTCCCGTCGTCCTCGTCGGCCTCGGGCGGCGCCTCATCGTGCTCCTGAGCCTCGGCCGGTCGAGCCGGACTCAAGGGTCTGTCCTTCTTCTCCCGGATGACGGGCTGGAGCACGGCTGCAAGCTGGTTCCGCGGGGCAAAGCCGGCCCAGTCCTGGAGCAGGGCGATGATGGAGTGGAGATCCGAACCGCTCAGCGGCATCTCCATCCCGTCCACGCCCGCCGGCAGCCGCCTGGCCACGGCATTGTGCAGCCGGTGTTCGAGATCGACGAAGGCGTCGGCGCGGTCCTGATCGGTCAGGGCCTCCAGTTCCGCGCTGTCGACACGGCCGATGGCCCATGGAACCGTCGACACGGAGACCGAGCCGAGGTCCGGCGCGCCCTGGGGCGTCAAGCTCAGCTTGGCGAAGCAGGTGTCGCCCTCGATATCGCCGCGTTCGGCATCTTCGATCGCTTCGCCGCTGCCGGCCGCCGCCGGGCGCAGCCGCCGGCTGACGCGGTCGATCTCGGTCTTGCTGAAGACCCCCAGATAGAGGTGGAAGCGTGTGATTTCCTTCCCGTCCTCGACGGGAAGAGTCCACAGATCGTCAGGGGTCTTGTCGCCCAACCCGTCGGCGAGGAGACGGATGACGCCTGCCTTTTCCGTGACCTGCTTGAGGTCGAAGGGAATGAAGAACTCGATCCTATGCCAATAGGCCAGAACGTCGAGAATGCTCTCGGTGCGGGCCTCGGGCATGGTTTCTCTCCCCTCGAGAGATGCGCTGGCAGGGCTCCGATCGTGTCGCGCCGGTCAGCGCAGATCCGTCTGCAGCACCAGCGGCGACAGGTCGGTGATCTGGTCCTTCAGCGCCGCGGCCAGCCCGGCCGGGCAGGCGGTGCCGACACCGGACAGGTTGCACAGGCGCAGGTCGTCGATCTCGGCCCCGCCGGCGGCGATGGCCTCGGTGGACAGCGGCAGATGCGCCTTGTCATAGGCCGCCAGCGGCCAGATCCGGCGGGCGATATAGATCGCCTCGCGGCCGACGGTGATGTGCAGCAGCTGCATCTCGCCCTGGCCGTCGCTGATGCGCCGGGTGCAGCCGAGCGCGGTGCGGACGGTGCCACCCGGGTCGGTCCGGACCTGGCCTTCGACGATGTCGTCGCAGGCTTGCCTCAAGGCCTCGGCGCTGTCGCGGATGAACTCGGCCGGGTCGCTGCTGCCCAGCCCGCCGATGCGGGTCACGGTGATGCTGCCGTCGCCGGACTGCG
This sequence comes from Inquilinus sp. CA228, assembly GCF_052078665.1. Classification (NCBI taxonomy): domain Bacteria; kingdom Pseudomonadati; phylum Pseudomonadota; class Alphaproteobacteria; order Rhodospirillales; family Rhodospirillaceae; genus Inquilinus; species Inquilinus sp. CA228. The sequence continues at coordinate 13,164 of NZ_JBQJIK010000022.1, forward strand.
CCGGATCGGCTTTGCGCCATTCCACCACCGTGGTGCTGCCCTCGGTGGCGGCGAAGCTGCGGGCCCAGCCGGCCGGCAGGGTCAGGGCCAGGATCTCGCCGTTGCCGCCGGGCAGGACCAGCGTGCTGCCCGTCTCCGCCGCGGCCGTGCCGGAAACAGTCAACGCCGCGAGCAGCGCCAGCGCCGCGCCTCGAACCATCATCTTCATCCTGCTGCCTGTTATCCTGCCTCGGCGGCGGGGACGACGAAGCTGTCCATCACCCGCTTCTCGCCGGAATGCTCGAAGGCGATGGTCAGCTTGTCGCTGTCGACGCTGCGGACCTCGCCATAGCCGAACTTCTGGTGGAACACCCGGTCGCCGATGGCGAAGGCGCGGGCCGGGCGCGGCCGGGCCTGCACCTCATAGCCGCTGCCCTCGATCACCGTCGGGGCGCGGCGCATGAAGCCGCCCTGCGGCGGGGCCGTCCACAGCCGGGTTGGCGCCGCCTCGGCGAAGCGGCCATAGCCGGTGTCGCCGAAGCCGGTCTCCGAGGTGACCTCGACATGGGCGTCCGGCAGCTCGCCGACGAAGCGCGAGGGCAGGGCGGTCTGCCACTGGCCGTGAATGCGGCGGTTGGCGGCGGCGGAGACATAGGCGCGGCGCTTCGCCCGGGTCAGCCCGACATAGGCCAGGCGCCGCTCCTCCTCCAGCGCCGCGATGCCGCCATCGTCCAGCGCGCGCTGGTTCGGGAATACCCCTTCCTCCCAGCCGGGCAGGAAGACATGGGCGAATTCCAGCCCCTTGGCCGCATGCAGGGTCATCAGCGTCGCCTGCTCGCCGGTCTTTCCCGTCTCGTTCTCCATCACCAGGCTGACATGCTCGAGGAAGGCCTGGAGGGTCTCGAAATCCTCCATGGCGTTGATCAGTTCCTTGAGGTTGTCCAGCCGGCCCGGGGCCTCGGGCGACTTGTCGGCCTGCCACATGGCGGTGTAGCCGCTCTCGTCCAGCACGGTCTGGGCCAGCTCGACCTGCGACACCTGCTCCGACAGGCGGCGCCAGCGTTCGAAATCGCCCATCAGGGCGCGCAGGGCGCCGCGCGGCTTCGGCTTCAGCTCGTCGGTCTCGATCAGCCTGAGGGTCGCCTCGGTCAGCGGCACGCCGAGGGCGCGGCTGGCCTGGTAGAGAAGCTGGATGGTGGCGTCACCCAGGCCGCGCTTCGGCACATTGATGATGCGTTCGAAGGACAGATCGTTGTCCGGCTGCGCCACCACCCGGAAATAGGCGACGGCGTCGCGGATCTCCTGTCGCTCGTAGAAGCGCGGGCCGCCGACCACGCGGTAGGGCAGACCGAGGGTCAGGAACCGCTCCTCGAATTCGCGCATCTGGAAGCCGGCGCGGACCAGCACCGCGACCTCGTTCAGCTTGACCTGCTGGCGCTGCAGCCGCTCGATCTCGTCGCCGACCCAGCGCGCCTCCTCCTCGCCGTCCCAGACGCTGCGGACGATGACGGACTCGCCGCCCTCCGCCTCGGTGAACAGGGTCTTGCCCAGGCGGCCCTGGTTGTGGGCGATCAGCCCGCCGGCGGCGCCCAGGATATGGCTGGTGGAGCGGTAGTTCTGCTCCAGCCGGATCACCGCGGCGCCCGGGAAATCCTGCTCGAAGCGCAGGATGTTGCCGATCTCGGCGCCGCGCCAGGAATAGATCGACTGGTCGTCGTCGCCGACGCAGCACAGGTTGCGGTGCTTCTGGGCCAGCAGGCGCAGCCACAGATACTGCGAGACGTTGGTGTCCTGGTACTCGTCGACCAGGATGTAGCGGAACCGGTCCTGGTAGTCGGCCAGCACCTCCGCATGCTCCTGGAAGATGGTCAGGTTGTGCAGCAGCAGGTCGCCGAAATCGCAGGCGTTCAGCGTCCGCAGCCGCTCCTGATAGGCAATGTACAGCTGCAGCATGCGGCCCTGCGCCACCTCGCCGGCATCGGCCGGCTTCAGCTTCGCCGGCGTCAGGCCGCGATCCTTCCAGCGCTCGATCACGCCCAGCAGCACCCGCGCCGGCCAGCGCTTCGAATCGATGCTGTCGGCCTCGATCAGCTGCTTGATCAGCCGGATCTGGTCGTCGGTGTCGAGGATCGAGAAGTTCGAGCGCAGCCCGACCAGCTCGGCATGCCGGCGCAGGATGCGGGCGGCCAGGGCGTGGAAGGTGCCCATCCACCAGCCCTCGGTCGGGGTGCCGAGCAGGTGGGCGACGCGCTCGCGCATCTCGCGGGCGGCGCGGTTGGTGAAGGTGACGGTCAGGACCTGGCTCGGCCAGGCTTTGCCGGTAGACAGGATATGGGCCAGGCGGGTGGTCAGCACCCGGGTCTTGCCGGTGCCGGCCCCGGCCAGCACCAGCACCGGACCGTCCAGCGTCTCGACCGCCTGGCGCTGCGCCGGGTTCAGGTTCTGCAGGTACGGCGGCTCGAAGCCGGCCGGCATGTTCCGGGAAAGTTCGACCATGTGTTGTCTATAGCATGACCGGGCTGCGCCGAAACCGCTGGCGTCGGGTTGACGCAGCCCGGAGCCGCGTCGAGGATCGCCGCGACCCGAACCGAGAGCCTGCCATGACCGACCTCGTGATCCGCCCCGCCGAGCCCCGCGACGCCAAGGAGATCCTGGCGATGATCACCGAGCTGGCGGTGTTCGAGAAGGAGCCGGACGCGGTGCTGGCGACCGAGGCCGATCTGCTGCGCGACGGCTGGGGCCCGACCCCGAAATTCGAGGCGCTGATGGCCGAGCGCGGCGGCCAGGTCCTGGGCTTCGCTTTGTTCTTCCCCAGCTACTCGACCTGGGAGGGACGCGAGGGGATCTATCTCGAGGACCTCTATGTCCGTGACACGGCCCGCGGCCTCGGCGTCGGCCGGGCGCTCTTGGTCCGGATCGCGCAGCTGGTGGTGGCGCGCGGCGGCAAGCGGCTCGATCTCTCGGTCCTGACCTGGAACCCGGCGCGGGAGGTCTATGACCGGCTGGCCTTCGAGCACAAATCGGACTGGACCGGCTACCGCCTCAGCGGCGCCGCGCTGGTTGCGCTGGCGAAAGCGGACTAAGCTGTAGGCTCGCTCAGTTCGCCGTCTCGACCGGGCTCGCAGCCGCTTCCCAGCCTCGGCGCAGGCCTTGCCGCCCCAGCCATATTATGAGGATGAACAGGGCCGGCACCGCGTTCATGCCGACGACGAGCCTGTTGATGTCATTGTCGACAAAGATTTGGAATCCGACAAACAGCCAGTTGAGTTCATAGCCGAAATAGATATCCAGGTCTCCTGTCTTGGGAATCTGGATAAATAATGCGAGCGTGGTCAGGCCGTAAATTTTGTAGATGATATAGTCGGATGCAATAACGGGAATCTGGAGTGCTTGGACAAGAAGCGACAGGACGTATCCGGCCCTGTTGCCCTTCAGGAGCTGGAATCCGGCGACCACAGAGAGGCCGTACAACAGCATCACACAGGCGAATATCAGCCCGGTGCCAAGGGGCAGAGTTGAGAGGCCGGATTCCACCAACCGGACCAGGATGACGTACGACCCTATGATGCCGCAGGCGATTTCGATGAAGGCAACGATTCGGCGAGGAGACAGAAGGTGCAACAGCTTCGCTGCCGATGACGGCCTTCCGCCTCGCGCCACGACCGGTTCGGTCACGATGTCCCCCCGCCTTCGCCTCTCCATCATCGCAGCCCAGCTGCTCCTGGCAAGCCGGCATTGCCGGTCAGCGGTTCCGCTGCCGGAAGTATTCCAGGATGATGCAGAGGACCACCGGCACCAGGTTGAGCGCGACGATCGTCCCGGACAGGCCGGTGTCGAGATAGAAGCCAAGCGACAGCGCCCCTTGGAACGGGTCCAGGCCGATGCCGTAAGACGGGGTGATCGACATCGCCGGGTTGTTCGCGACCAGTGTCACCGGAAGCCGCGCGATCATGTGGAAGTGGTAGGCGACGCCGGCGGTGTAGAGGATCGGGATCTGGCTGGCCTGGGCCAGCAGCGACAGGGCGTAGCCGAGGCGGCGGCGGTTCCACAGCAGGGCGCCGGCGGCGATGCAGAGCAGCATCAGCAGCGCCGCGGCCAGCAGGACCAGCCACTGCGTCGCGGCGATGATCGCCGGGCCGTCGCGATAGATCCGCTCGCCGATCTCGGTCAGGCCGGCAATCCCGCCGACGATCTGGATCACCGCGATGACGCGGTCGAGGGGAAGGGCGGGACGCCGGGTGGAACTGCCGGTGCTGGTCATCGGTTCGCTCGGTTCATGCTTTTCAGGCCGCGGGCCGCTTCGCTATTCGCACAGCCCGATCGAGCCTTCGGCGCAGATCTTGGCGCCGTCGATCCAGGTGGCGCCGGACAGGTCGGCGCCACGGAACACGGTGCCGCGCAGATCGGCCCCGGTCAGGGTGGCGCCGCGCAGCCTGGCGCCGACGAAGCGGGCGTTGCGCAGGTCGCTCTTGCTCAGGTCGGCGCCGGTCAGGTCGGCATCGGTGAAGTCCGAGTTGCCGAGGCGCGCCGAATCCAGCTTGGCGCCCTTCAGGCTGGCATTGCTGAACCTGGCGCCATAGGCCTCGGCGCCGGTGAAGATCGCCCCGTCCAGCACCGCCCGGGTCAGGCTGACCTCGCGCAGCTGTGCGCCGGACAGGTCGATGCGGCTGAGCGGCCGTTCGTCCAGCAGGCAGCGCCGCCAGTTGACGCCCGGCGCCGCGGCGTCGGTGCAGCCGGCCCATGCCGTCGCGGCCAGGCCGAGCAGCAGGGCGATGGAGAGAGCGAGGGCCCGGGCGACTCGGGAGCCGAAGGATGCGACCGACATGGCCGGACAGTCTCCGATCCCCGGATTCAGCGCAAGCGCTCCGGAGTCACATGGATTTGCCGACCGGGCGGACGATCCGGCGCTGCCGCTCGCGGAAGGCGATGAACAGGGCGGAGCTGACGATCACCGCGGTGCCGAGCAGTTCGATCGGGGTCGGGAACTCGCCCCAGGCCAGAAAGCCGAGGCCGAGAGCGAAGATCAGCGAGGCATAGTCGAACGGCGCGATCACCGAGGCCGGGGCCAGCTGGTAGGCCTTGGTCATCAGGATCTGGGCGATGCCGCCCAGCACCCCGACCGTGACCAGGATCGGGATGTCGATCAGATCGGGCCAGACCCCGACGAAGGGCAGGGTGGCGGCGCCGGCGACGGCGCCGGACAGGGTGAAGTAGAAGACGATGGTGACGTTCGATTCGGTGTCCGCCATCTTACGGATCGAGACCATGGCGAAGGCGGTGGCCATCGCGCCGCCGAGCGCCACCAGCGCGCCGAGCGAGATGCCGGTGGCGGGGGTCGGATGCACCACCAGCAGCACGCCGACGAAACCGATCACCACCGCGCTCCAGCGGTAGATCCGCACGGTCTCGCCGAGCAGCGGGATGGCCAGGATGGTGATGAACATCGGCGCGGCGTAGCCCAGCGCCGTCGCCGTCGCCAGCGGCAGCATGCTCAGCGCGGTGAAGCCGCAGAACATCGAGACCAGGCCGGAGCCGGAGCGGCGCAGATGCCCGCCCAGCCGCTCGGTGCGCAGCACCCGGAAGCCGCCGAGGCGATGCACCAGCCACAGCACCGGGATCATGGCGAAGAAGCTGCGGACGAAGACGATCTGGCCGACCGGATACTGGTCGCCGAGCTGCTTGATCAGCGCCGACATGCAGGTGAACAGGGCGGCCGAGGCCAGCTTGTAGCCGATGGCGGGCAGGAGCGAGGCCGGGGCCGCGTCACTCGACCCTTTTTCGGCCTGGGAGATCGTCATCGGAAACGGGGCCCGTTGCGGCTCGATCGTTCCTCCAGAGTTACGCCGGACGAATCGGCAGGGCCATGGCCGATCACGCCGGGGCTGCCATGCACGGCGCTTCGGGACAGGGCGCCTGGATTGGGTCCGCGGTCCGCGAACCCAATCCAAACGGCGAGGCTTACTCCCCGGTCCAGCCCTTGTAGTCGTTGACATTGTCGCGGGTGATCAAGGTCGAGGGGATCAGGGTCGGGTCCTGCGCCGGCTTCTGGCCGTTCAGCAGGCCGACGCCCTCCTGCACCGCCTTGCGGGCCATGAAGAACGGGTCCTGGGCCGAGGAGGCCTGCACCAGGGTGTTGCCCTTCAGCGCGGCGACGATGTCCGGCGCGCCGTCGACCGAGGTGATGATGATGTCGCTGCGGCCGAGCTGCTTGGCCGCCAGGTCGGCGCCGATCGCCGTCGGGTCGTTGATGGCGAAGACGCCGTCGATCTTCTCGAACCGGGTCAGCAGGCCCTGCATCACCGCCAGGCCGCCGTCGCGCGAGCCCTTGGCGTCCTGGTCGCCGGACAGGATCTTCAGGTCCGGCAGCTCGTCCCAGACGTTGTGGCAGCCCTTGACCCGGTCGGTCACGGCCGAGACCTGGGGGCCGTTGACGATGACGACGTTGCCTTTGTTGCCGAGCTTGTCGGCGATGTACTTGCAGGCGATCTCGCCGGCCTGGACGTTGTCGGTCGTCACCGTGGCGTCGGCGCCTTCGGCCGCGGTGTCGACCGCGACCACGATGATGCCGGCCGCCTGCGCCTTCCGGATCGCCGGCCCGATCGCCTTCGGGTCGCCCGGGTTGAGCAGGATCATGTCGACGCCGGCGGCGATGAAGTTGTCGATCTGGGTGAACTGCTTGCCCAGGTCGTAGTCGTAGCCGACGGCCTGGACCTCGACATCCGGGTTGGTCTTCTTCGCCTCGAACTCGGCGCCCCTGGCCAGGGCGACGAAGAACGGGTTGCCCATCGAGCCGAGCGAGACGCCGATCTTCTTGAGATCCTTGGCGTCGGCGACGCCGACGGCGCCGACCGACAGCGCCAGCGCGACGCTGGCGAGCAGGATGTGTTTCAGCACGTGGTTCCTCCCCTGGTCTGAGCGATGGAGCCGGCGAGGCGACCAGAGGTCCTGCCGGCCCGTTCCGGAAAGCGGGAAATCCTCAGGTGCGGGCCGACCCCTGCAGGCGCAGGCGGTCGAGCGCGACGGCGCCGATGATGATCAGGCCCTTGATGATGTACTGCCAGACGTCGGGCACCCCGACCAGGATCAGCCCGTTCGACAGCACGGCGATGATCAGCGCGCCGACCAGCGTGCCCCAGATCGAGCCGATGCCGCCGACGAAGGAGGTGCCGCCCAGGATCACCGCGGCGATCGCGTCGAGCTCGTAGCTGGTGCCGAGCTGCGTCCCGTTGGCGGCGTAGAGCCGGGCGGCCGACATCACCCCGCCGAGGCCGGCGAGCACGCCGGAGGCGCCGTAGACGAACAGCAACACGCGCCAGACCTTGATGCCTGACAGCCGCGCCGCGTCCGGGTTGCCGCCGACCGAGTAGATGTGCACGCCCAGCACCGTCCGCCGCAGCACCAGCCAGGACAGCACGATCACCAGGAAGGCGATGATCACCAGCCAGGGCACGCCGAGGACGGTGCCGTTGCCGATGAAGTCGAAGGACAGGGACGGGTTGAACACGGTGGTGTCGTCGCCCACCAGCCGGGCGATGCCGCGCACCGCGGTCAGCGAGCCGAGGGTGACGATGAAGGGCGGCAGCCGCAGGAAGGCGATCAGTGAGCCGTTGGCGAGGCCGAAGACGAGGCCGCAGATCAGGCCGAGCGGGATGCCGAGCAGGCCGAGGTCGGGAATCAGCGACCCGATCACCGCGACCATGGCGGAAGCGGCCAGGATCGAACCGACCGACAGGTCGATGCCGCCGGTCAGGATGACGAAGGTCATGCCGGCGGCCAGCACCGTGTTGATCGCGGCCTGCTGCATCACGATCGAGAGGTTCTGCCAGGAGGCGAAGCGCCCCCCCTCGCTCATGAAGTAGAAGGCGATGCAGAGCAGGATCAGCACCGGCAGCATGCCGACGGTCCGGATCAGGCCCTGGATCATCAGCCGGCGTTCGGCGTCACGGTTGACGGCGGAGGTGGCGGCGTTGTCGGCCATGATTGACGATCCCTTATTGGACAGTGGCGGCGGCGGGGTCGGCGATGCCGGTGGCGAGGGCCATGATCGCCTCCTGGGTCAGCGGGCGGCCGGAGGCGCCGCCGGCCTCGCCCTCGATCCGGCCCTCGCGCATCACCAAAGCGCGGTCGGCGATGCCGATCACCTCCGGCAGCTCCGACGAGATGACGATGATGCCGATCCCGGCCTTCGCCAGCCCGTCGATGATGCGGTAGATCTCCGACTTGGCGCCGATGTCGACGCCGCGCGTCGGCTCGTCGAGGATCAGGATGCGCGGCTTGGTCTCCAGCAGGCGCGACAGCAGCACCTTCTGCTGGTTGCCGCCGGACAGCGCGCCGACCGTGACCTCCGCATTGGCCACCCGGATCTTCAGGGCGGCGATGGCGTCACCGGCCCGGACCCTGGCATGGGCGCGGTCGAGGATGCCGCCGGGGCCGGCGTCGGTGCTGTAGACCACGAGGTTGATGTTGTCCTGCACCGACATGTCGAGGAACAGGCCCTGGCCCTTGCGGTCCTCGGTCAGGTAGGCGATGCCGGCGGCGATGGCGTCGCCCGGCCCGTGGATCTGCAGCGTCTTGCCCTCGAGGGTCACCTCGCCGGATGTCTTCGGCTCGGCGCCGAAGATCAGCCGCGCCAGCTCGGTGCGGCCGGAGCCGACCAGGCCGGCGATGCCCAGCACCTCGCCCTCATGCAGCTCGAAGCTGCAGCCGCGGACCCGGCGCCCGTCGGCGATGTCGCGGACCGCGAAGATCACCCGGCCGGCGCTCTGATGCGCGTCATGCTCCTTCTTGTAGAAGCCGGAGATGTCGCGCCCGACCATCATCTTGACCAGCGCCTCGGCGGACAGGCCGTCGCGGTCCAGCGTGCCGACATAGCTGCCGTCGCGCAGCACCGAGACGCGGTCCGACAGCTCATAGATCTCCGACATCCGATGGCTGATGTAGATGATCGCCAGCCCTTCGGCCTTGAGCCGGCGGATCAGTTCGAACAGCCGGTCGGTCTCGCGCGCCGACAGGGCCGTGGTCGGCTCGTCCATCACCAGGATGCGAGCCTGGGCGTGGATGGCGCGGGCGATCTCGACCAGCTGGCGCTCGGCGATCGACAGGGTGCCGACCAGCGTGGTCGGGCGGAAGCCGGCGCCCAGCCGCCCCAGCACGTCCTCGCAGCCGGCCAGCATCGCCTTGCGGTCGACGAAGGGGCCGGATGTCGGCTCGCGGCCGAGATAGATGTTCTCCGCCACGGTCAGGTTCGGCGACAGGCTGAGCTCCTGGTAGATCACGGCGATGCCGAGCTGCTTGGCAGCCAGCGGCCCGCCGATCGTCACATCCTTGCCGTCGAGCCGGATGGTGCCGCCGGCATCGGCCTGGTAGGCGCCGGACAGCACCTTCATCAGGGTCGACTTGCCGGCGCCGTTCTCGCCCATCAGGGCGTGGATCTCGCCCGGATAGACGGTCAGGTCGACCCGGGTCAGCGCTTTCACCCCCGGGAAGGTCTTGGAGATGCCGTGCATCTCCAGGATCGGCGTGGGGCTAGTCTGCGGCTGCAGCATGGTCTCGCCATCCTCTCTCGTCGGCGCTGCGGGTCAGGATCGAGGCCCGCGGCGAGAAGCTGAAGAACATCGGCAGGCTGGCGGCGCCGATGGCGCCGGCGTCGCAGCCGAAGGAGCCGTGCAGCAGGCGCGGCGGCTGGCCGGCCTCCGGCACGGTGGCGGCCAGCCGCGACTGCAGCCGGCCGATCAGGGCGTCGATCAGCCCGTCGTCGATATCGGCGTCGATGATCACGCTGCGCACCTCCAAGAGGGCGGCGGCCGACCAGATGGCATCGGTCAGGGCATCGACGCAATCCCCGATCCATTCCGCCACCGGCGGCCGGGCGGCGGCGATCGCGGCCTTGAGGTCGGCGCGGCCGCCGCCGGGCAGGCCGTGGAAGGCGAGGTGGCGCGACAGCGCGTTCAGCGAGGCACGGGTCAGCAGGATGTCGCGGTCGTCGGCGGGGGCGGGGGCGGAGGCGAGGCGCCCCGGCCCGACCGGCAGCAGCGCCACGTCGCCGGCATTGCCGGTCGGGCCGCGCAGGCAGTCGCCGCCCAGCACCACGCCGCCGCCGATGGCAGGGCCGATGAACAGGTACAGGAAGTCGTCGATGCTGCGGCCGATGCCGTAGAACAGCTCGGCCACCGCGGCGGCGGTGCCGTCGTTCTCGCCGAAGACGGGCAGGCCGGTCGTCGCCTCCAGCATCGCCGCGAAGTCGACCATGTCCCAGGCGGCGAAATCGGCCGGCGGCAGGTCCAGTTGGTGCAGCCAGGCGCCGAGATTGTAGGGCTGGGCCAGGCCGATGCCGGCCAGCTTCGGCCGGTCGGCGGGGGCCAGGACGGCCAGCAGCTCGGCCACGTCCTGGCGGGCGATGCGCAGCGCCTCGGCCGGGGCGGGCAGCAACTGGTCATGGCTGCGGCGGGCGATCACGGCGCCGCCGAAATCGATCAGCACGGCCTCCATGCTGCGCCGGTCCAGCCGCACGCCGATGCCGTAGGCGCCTTTGGGGGCCAGCCGGTACAGCGTGGCGGGCTGGCCGCGGCCGCCGTCATGGCGCTTGCCGAGCGAGACGATCAGCCCGTCCCGTTCGAGCTGGGCGATGATGCCGCCGATCGCGGTGTTGGTCAGGTCGGCCAGCCGGGCCAGCTCCGCCTTCGACGCCTCGCCGGCGCGGCGCAGGGTCTGCAGCACCAGCCGCTCATTGTAGCGGCGGAGCTGCACCGAATTCGTGCCGCGGCGGATGGCGGACCGTCGCACTTCCTTCCTCTCCTCCCGGGCATCGGTTGATATTAATTGAACGTGATGGAATTAATCCCGACGGGCTATCCGCGTCAAGGGACATTTCCTCTCGTTTTTGATCTGGTTCCCGACAGGAGCTTGCCGACGATACAAACAATTGTATCGATTGCGGCGCAGCTGTTCAAGGGTGGGAGGTAGACCGCTTATATCATGACGAGAATGTGGAACTACCGGTAGGCCAAGTGGAAAGCGCTTGCTCAGCAACAGCCTCCAGCATGTCGCGGCTGAAGCCGGCCTTAGCCTGCACTGCCATGCCGTGAGTGACAGCCATCACGAACGCGGCAAGGGCATCGGGTTTGGCCGTCTCCGGCAAGTCGCCCTCGGTTTTCGCCCGTTCGAAGCGTTCACGAAGCTGCGCCTGACCAGCCGCGCGAAACTCTATCAGCGCTTGTCGCACAGGTTCCGCTTCATCCGATACCGCCAGGGCCCCATTGATGCCGAAACACCCCGGATGGTCGGGATAGCGCGAATTGAGGTCGGCTGCATTGTACAGGATGTGCGCCGCAACTTGGCGCGCAGTGGGGAGTTGAAGCGCCTCCGGAATGTAGCCCAGGTATCGCTCCTCATAGCGAGCCAGGGCATGGCGGAAGAGCGCTTCCTTGTTGCCAAACGCAGAATAGAGGGCGGGTCTCTCTACGCCGGCAGCCTCGGTCAGGTCAGCGTAGGACGCACCCTCGTAGCCCTTGCGCCAGAAGACGCATAGCGCAGCGTCCAGCACTTTCTCCACGTCAAACTCGCGATGGCGGCCCATCAGCCCAGCCCAACTTTTTTCATAATGGTCATTACTAAACTGCTTGACAGCCCCTGTCCAGATTTCATACCAAGCGTTATCGTAACATTCGTTACGAAAAAGAGGTCGCTCGCCATGGTCGGGCGCTCTGATCGCGCACGGAAGGGATCCTCATGTTGAACACGTTGAAGGGTAAGGTCGCTCTCGTTACCGGCGGCTCGCGCGGGCTCGGCGCCGCTACGGCGGAGGCCCTTGCCGACCAGGGAGCGGACGTTGCGATCAGCTACGTCGCGTCGGCCGGGAAGGCCGAAGCTGTGGTCGAGAGGCTGAAGGCGAAGGGCGTCCGGGCTCTCGCGATCCAAAGCGACCAGGCCGACTCGGCCGCGGCCAAGCCGCTGGTCGCCAAGGTGGTGGCGCATTTCGGCAAGCTCGACATCCTCGTCAACAATGCGGCGATCGCCGTGCAGGGCAAGACGGTCGACGATCCCGATCTCGACACGGTCAATCTCGATCGCCAGTGGCAGATCAACGTCATGGGCGCGGTGGCGACCACGCGCGCGGCAGCGCCGATGCTGCCGGATGGCGGCCGGATCATCTTCATCGGCTCCCTCCTGGGCAGCCGCATCCCGTTCACCGGGGTCGCCGACTATGCGGGAACCAAGGCGGCCATCGCCGGATATGCGAAGGGCGTCGCCCGCGATCTCGGCGGACGCAATATCACGGTCAACATCGTCCAGCCCGGCATCATGCCGACCGACATGGCGGCAGAGGTCCGCGACAGGCTCCCCGCCGCGATCATGGACCTGCACCCCATCCGTCGGATCGCGACGCTCGAGGAAGTGTCGGCCCTCGTCTGTTTTCTGGCGGGGCCGAACGGGGGCTACATCACCGGCGGCGTGATCGACGTGGCCGGCGGCCTGCAAGTCTGAAGGACCGTTTGTAAATGCTACTGGCGTGAGTCGGCTGACGGCGCAGCGGCACGAATGTTGGGTTCGCGGACGCGAACCCAACCTACGTGGAGCGGGGAACCGGCAGCTCGGCAATCCGCCACAGGCCCAGCGCCTTGTCGCGATAGGCGCCGCCCTCCTCGGTGCAGCCCTCGATGATGACGCGGTGCGGCGCGGGCAGGCTGAAGGGCGGGCGCTGCAGGTTCAGCGGCCGCCAGTCGCCGTCGGCGATGACGCGGTTGCCCTGCAGCTCCAGGAAGGTGGTGGTCAGGAGCCAGGTCGAGCCGGAGCGGCGGAGATTGGCGAAGGCGGCGGCGATGCTTTCGGCCGAGAGATGCACCAGGCAGTCGCGGCACAACACGACATCGGCCTTCGGCAGCGCGTCGCGGGTCAGGTCCAGGCGCAGGAAGCGGCGGCGGCCGGTCTCGCCGTAGCGCACGATGTTCTTGGCGACCAGGTCGGCGACGATGTCGGCACCGGTGTAGGCGATGCCATCGAGGTCGACACGGCTCATCCAGCCGAAATCGCCGCAGGGCAGGTCGAGCAGCGAGGCGGCGCCGAGCTCGCGCAGCAGGGCCGGGATCGCCGCGCGCAGCTGGGCGGTGCCGTCGAGGCCGGAGCCGAGGCCCGAGCGCGATTCCTCGGCGCCCCAGACATTGTTGCGCCAGATGTAGTCGAAGGTGTCGGCCAGCCCGAGATCCTTCAGAGCCCCGGTGTGCCGGCGATAGACGCGCTGGGCCAGGGCCTCCGGCCGGTCGGCGTCGGAGAGCGGCTTATCCGTCATCGCGGGACTTTCAGGCGGCGCAGGCCTCGGCGCGGCGCGGGCGGATGCCGAGGAAGCGGCAGATCGCCAGGGTCAGCTCGGCCCGGTTCAGGGTGTAGAAGTGGAACTCCTCCACCCCGTGGGTCTGCAGCAGGCGGCACTGCTCGACCGCGACCGAGGCGGCGACCAGCTGGCGCGTATCCGGGGTCTCGTCTAGCCCCTCGAACAGCATCTCCAGCCAGTCCGGGACGGCGGCGCCGCAGGCGGTCGCGAATTCCTTGGTCCGGGCGAAGTTGGTGATCGGCAGGATGCCGGGCACGATCGGCAGGCCGATGCCGGCCGCTGCAGCACGGTCGCGGAAGCGCAGGAACGCCTCGGTGTCGAAGAAGAACTGGGTCAGGGCCCGATCGGAGCCGGCATCGGCCTTGCGCTTCAGGTTGTCCAGGTCGAAATTGGCCGAAGGCGCCGACGGATGCGTCTCCGGATAGGCCGCGACCGAGATGTCGAAGGGGGCGATCCGGCGCAGCCCGGCCACCAGGTCGGCGGCATAGGCATAGCCGTCCGGCCGCACCTCGTAGGGCGCGCCGCCGGGCGCGTCGCCGCGCAGCGCCACGATGCGGCGGATGCCGGCGGCCCACAGGGCGCGGGCGACGCCGTCGATCTCCTCACGCGAGGCGCCGACGCAGGTCAGGTGCGAGGCGGTGGGCAGGCCGCTGCCGTCCTGGATCTTGGTGACGATGCCGAAGGTGCGGTCGCGGGTCGTCCCGCCGGCGCCGTAGGTGACCGAGACGAAGTCCGGCGCCAGCGGCGCCAGCCGCGTCACCGTCTCCATCAGCGTCGCCTCCGCCGCGTCGCTCTTCGGCGGGAAGAACTCGAAGCTGACGATTGGGTCACGGCGGCCGGCTTCGGCCGAGGCATTCGCATAGGGCAGGTGGGTCGTCATGCTGCGGCCTTCCGTTGCGCCGCCCGCCTGGCGGGCCAGATGGTGACAGTGAGGGGAGCGCCGGGCAGGTGCACCGGCGGTTCGGTCTCGAAACCAGCCCGCTGCAGCCAGCGGGCGAAGATGTCGTCGGGGAAGCCGAGCCAGCGATGGGCGTGCTCGCTGCGCAGGTTCTCGACGTCGTGCGGGGCGAAGTCGGCGACGATCAGCCGGCCGCCGGGGCGCAGCACCCGCGCCGCCTCGGCGATCGCCGCAGCCGGATCCTCGAGATGGTGCAGCACGTGGTGGACCAGCGCGACATCGAAGGATTCGCCGGGCAGCGGCAACTGGTACAGGTCGCCCTGCCGCACCTGGCAGTGGCGCTGCAGTCCGGCGCGCTCGATATTGGCGCGGGCCACCGACAGCATCTCGCGCGACAGGTCGATGCCGACCGCGCGCCGCACCCGCTCGCCGAGCACGATCAGCATGCGGCCACTGCCGGTGCCGAGGTCGAGCAGGTCGCCGATCTCGCCGGGCGGCAGCAGGTCGAGGATCGCCTGCTCGACCGCGCTGTCGGCGATGTGCAGGGTGCGGATGTCGTCCCAATGCGAGGCGTTGTCGCGGAAGTAGCCGGCGGCCATCTCGGCGCGCTGGCGCTTCACCGCCTCCAGCCGCTCCAGGTCCAGCCCGACCGTGGCGTCGGCGTCGGGGATCAGGTCGACCAGGCTGCGCGCCAGGTCGGCCACGGCACCGTTCTCGGCCAGCCGGAAGAAGGCGAAGGTGCCCTCGCGGAAGCGGTCCAGCAGCCCGGCCTCGGCCAGCAGCTTGAGGTGGCGCGACACGCGCGGCTGGCTCTGGCCCAGGATCTGCGTCAGGTCGGTGACCGACAGGTCGCCATGGGCGCACAGCATCAGGATCCGAAGCCGTGTCGGCTCGGCCGCCGCTTTCAGCCCCTGCAGCAGACGCTCCACGACCCTCAGGCCTCCCGCTCAGCACCACACATGAGAAGTAGGATACCAAACTCTCAGCAAGACATAAACATGTCTTTATGTGTTTGTGTGAGAGAGCGGACTCAGCTGCCCTACAGCGCCCCCATCTCGATCAGCTCCCGCTGCGCCTGCTCCGGCGATTCGAAACGGATCGCGCGCATGCCGACGGCGCGGGCGCCGACGACGTTGTCGGGGTTGTCGTCGATGAAGATGCAGTCGGCGAGATCGAGGCCGAAGCGGCTCTCCAGCAGCCGGTAGATCCGCGCATCCGGCTTCAGCAGCTTCTCATGGGCCGAGACGATGACGCCGTCGAACCAGCCCAGGAACGGCCATCTGGTCAGGGTCAGCGCGAACTTCTCGGCCGAGAAGTTGGTGATGGCATAGACCTTGTCGCCGCGCTCCTTCAGCCCCTTCAGGATCTCGACCGTGCCCTCGATGACATGCGGCACCATCTCCTCCCAGCGCTCGTCGAAGGCGCGGATCAGGGGCTCGTGATGCGGGAACTCGGCGACCTTCGCGGCGATGGCCTCGGGGAAGGGCGTGCCGCCATCCATCGACAGATTCCAGTCATGGGTGCAGACTTCGGTTAGGAATGCTTCCATCGCCGCCTCGTCCGCGAACAGCTTGCGATAGAGATGCCGCGGGTTCCACTCGAGCAGCACGGCACCGATGTCGAAGACGACGGTGGGGCGCCCCGAGGGCGGGTGTGACGAGGACATGGCAACTGGCTCCGCTTCGGGCTATGTGGAGTCGCTGGTAGCACGCGGGGAAAGCCGACCCAAGCCATGAAGCTGCACACCTATTACCGCTCCTCCGCGGCCTATCGGGTCCGCATCGCCATGGCGCTGAAGGGGCTCGACTACGATTCGGTGTTCCACCATCTGCGCCGGGGCGAACAGGCGGCCGAGCCCTACCGCTCGCTGAACCCGCAGAAGCTGGTGCCGGCGCTGGAGGGCGAGGGGGCGGTGATCACCCAGTCGCTGGCGATCATCGAGTATCTGGAGGAGACGCATCCGGCGCCGCCGTTGCTGCCGCCGGATCCGGCGGGTCGCGCCCGGGTGCGGTCGATCGCGCTGTCGATCGCCTGCGAGATCCATCCGATCAACAATCTGCGCGTGCTGCGCTACCTGCGCTCGCCGCTCGGCCATGACGAGGCGGCAATCGAGGAGTGGTACCGGCACTGGGTGGCGGAGGGACTCGGCGCGCTGGAGATCCAGCTGTCGCGGTCGCCCAGCACCGGCGCCTTCTGCCACGGTGCGATGCCGACCGTCGCCGATTGCTGCCTGATCCCGCAGCTGTACAACGCCCGCCGCTTCGACTGCGACCTCAACCCGTACCCGACCCTGCTGGGGATCGAGGAGCGGGCGGTGGCGCTGCCGGCCTTCGCCGAGGCGGCGCCGGAGCGCCAGGGCGACGCCGAGGCCTGAGAGCCGAACTCCGCCGGGTGGGGCGGCAACGACGAGGGGGCAGCATGACGACGGAGACAGCCGACACCAGCCCGACCGCCTGGTTCCAGGAGATGACGCCGCCGGAGCGGCGGACCTTCTGGGCCTGCTTCTCCGGCTGGGCGCTGGATGCGATGGACGTCCAGATCTACAGCTTCGTGATCCCGACCATCATCGCGCTGTGGAGCCTGACCAACGCCCAGGCCGGCCAGATCGCCACGGTGACGCTGCTGTGCTCCGCCGTCGGCGGCTGGGCCGCAGGCCTGCTCGCCGACCGGATCGGCCGGGTGCGGACGCTGCAGCTGACCATCCTCTGGTTCTCGGTCTTCACCTTCCTCAGCGGCTTCGCCCAGAGCTTCGAGCAGCTGCTGATCGCCCGCGCCCTGATGGGCTTCGGCTTCGGCGGCGAATGGGCGGCCGGCGCGGTGCTGATGGGCGAGGTGATCCGGGCCGAGCACCGCGGCAAGGCGGTCGGCACCGTGCAGTCGGGCTGGGCCATCGGCTGGGCCGTGGCCCTGATCATCAAGACGGTGCTGTTCCTGGCCTTCGACCCGTCCGTCGCGTGGCGCTACCTGTTCTTCATCGGCATCCTGCCGGCGGTGCTGGTGTTCTTCCTGCGCCGCTTCGTCGACGAGCCGCCGGTGTTCGCCGAGACGCAGCGCCGGATCGCCGAGACCGGCGACCGGCCGGGCATCCTGGAGATCTTCTCCGGCCCGGTGCTGAAGATCACCCTCCTGACCTCGCTGCTGACCACCGGCGCCCAGGGCGGCTACTACGCCATCACCACCTGGCTGCCGACCTACCTCAAGGGCCAGGGCCTGTCCGACATCGGCAGCAGCGGCTACCTGGCCGTGGTCATCGCCGGGTCGTTCACCGGCTATCTGGTCGGCGCCTATCTGGCCGACCGGATCGGGCGGAAGATGCTGTTCTTCGTGTTCTCGGCCTGCGCCATCGTCATGGTGTTCGCCTATACCAGCCTCAATCTGAGCAACGAGGTGGTGCTGCTGCTGGGCTTCCCGCTCGGCTTCTTCGGCTCCGGCTATTTCAGCGGCGTCGGTGCCTTCCTGACCGAGCTGTTCCCGACCCGGGTGCGCGGTTCCGGCCAGGGCTTCGCCTACAACTTCGGCCGCGGCGTCGGCGCCCTGTTCCCGATGCTGGTCGGCGTGCTCAGCGCCAGCATGCCGCTGGGCCGGGCGATCGCGATCTTCGCCATCGGCGCCTACGCCCTGCTGTTCATCGCCGCGCTGGCCCTGCCCGAGACCAAGGGGAAGATCCTGCATGCCGACGGCTGAGCCGCTGGCCACTGCGCCGCTCTGCCAAGGGCCCGATCCGGCGCCGCGGCCGCCGCGCCGAGTCCTGCTGCCGGACGGGGCCTGCGATACCCATGCCCATGTCATCGGCGGGCCGCCCGGCTATCCCCTGGTCCACAGCCGCAGCTACACCCCGCCCGAGGCGCCGGCGGCGGCCTATCTCGGCATGCTCGACGCCGTCGGCATGGCCCGCGGCGTGCTGGTCCAGGTCAGCGTGCACGGCACCGACAACCGGCTGATGGTCGAGACGCTGGCCGCCAACCGGGGCCGGCTGCGCGGCGTCGCCGTGGTCGAAGCCGACGTGCCCGACGCCGAGCTCGCCCGGCTGAAGGCGGCCGGCGTGGTTGGCCTGCGCCTCAACGTGCTGTTCGGCGGCGGCGTCGGCTTCGACCAACTGGAGCGCCTCGGCGACCGCTGCCGCGAGCTCGGCTGGCACCTGCAGTTGCTGCTCGACGCTCGGACGCTGCCGGATCTGGCACCGCGGCTGGAGCGGCTGCCGGTGCCCTTCGTCGTCGACCATATGGGCCACATGCCGGCCTCGGCCGGGATCGACCATCCCGGCTTCCAGGCGCTGCTCGGCCTGCTGCGCCGGGACAAGGGCTGGGTCAAGCTGTCCGGCGCCTTCCGGGTCTCGACGGCCGGCCCGCCCTATGCCGACACCATCCCCTTCGCCCGCGCCCTGGTCGAGGCCGCGCCGGACCGGATGGTCTGGGGCAGCGATTGGCCGCATGTCGCCCATGCCGGACCGATGCCGAATGTCGGCGAGCTGCTCGACCTGCTGGCCGACTGGGTGCCCGACCCCGTCCAGCGCGACGCCGTCCTGGCCGCCAACCCGGCGCGGCTGTACGGGTTCGGCTGAGCGGGGGCGTCGCCGATGTGCAACGAGTACAGCTCGCGAGTGGACGCCGCGACCATCAACGAGGATTTCGCGGCCGCGGGTGTCGAGCTCCGCTCCCCGGAGGGCACGCCGAACATCGCGGCCCGCGACAGCATCAGGATCACCGACACGGCCCCGATCATCCGCATGGTCGAGGGCGGGGCGGGCGACCTGGTCCAACGACGCTGGAGCTGGCCGGGGCCGGGGGCCGACCGGTCTACAACTTCCGGTCCGACGGCCGCGAATTCGCCACCGGGCGCTGCCTGATCATCGCCGACGGCTTCTACGAGTTCGCCGACCCGGCGGACCCGGCGAAGAAGCGGAAGGACAAGTGGCTGTTCACCAGGGCGGGGCAGCCGTGGTTCTGCATCGCCGGGATCTGGCGGACCGCCCCTGATGTCGGCGAGGCCTTCACCATGCTCACCACGGCCCCCGGGCCGGACATCGCGCCCTATCACGACCGCCAGGTCGCCATTCTGGACCGCGCCGACTGGGCCGCCTGGCTGGAATCCTGCGGTGTCGGCGAAGACCCTGCTGAAGCCGCTGCCGCAAGGAAGCCTGACGGTCGAGCAGGTCGGCTGACCGGCTCTCCACCGACCTCAGGTCTCCGGCAGCAGCGTGTCGCCGGGCAGCCATCCCGGAACACAAGGACCGCGACGGTGTTTGTTGCCGGCGGCCCGCCAGTGGCGGTTCCAGGGGGTTCTCATCCGCCATGCTCGACGACCTCGTCTTCGCCGACCTGATCGGCCCGACCTATGACGCCGCCCTCGGCGACGCCGACTGGGGCGGCGTCCTGGCCGGGCTTGCGGCGCGATTCCGGGGCAGCATCGTCCTCAACCAGCCGACGCTGCCCCCGACGGCCGGGGGGCTGCTCGGCGCCAATGTCGATACCGCCGGCTTCGCGGCCTATGACGCGCATTACCGCCACTGCGATCCGCTGCGCCTGGCGATCCGGCGGGGGGCTCCCGGTCCGGTCTTCGTCGACCGCATGCTGATGCCGGGCCGCGACCTGGAGCGGACCGAGTTCTACAGCGACTTCCTGGCTCCGCGGGGCATGCACAGCGCCTTGTGCTGGCATGCCGAGATCGGCCGCGGCCATCCGGCGGCGCTGACCATCTGGCGGTCGCGCCGCGCGCCGTCCTGGGCCGATGCCGACATCCGCCTGCTGCGGGGCTTCGCCCCTCACCTGGCGCGATCGCTCCTGATCCAGCAGCGCCTCGCCGCCGGCGGGGCGCGTCGGGCCGTCCTGCGATGCCTGCGGCGCAGCCCGGAGCTGAGCCGGCGGGAGCGCGAATGCCTGGCCCGGATCGCGCGCGGCGCCTCGAGCAAGGCGATCGCCCGCCAACTCGACCTGTCGGCCCACACCGTCGACGAGTATGTCGAATCGGCGATGCGCAAGCTGGGAGCGACCAGCCGCATCGAAGCCGTCGCGATCGCCGTGACCGCCGGCCTGCTCGGGGCCTGAGCCCGGTCCGCCGCCCCGGCTGCCGTCTACTCAGTCGCCGCGCGCAGCGCCTGGTCGAGGTCGGCGATGATGTCGCCGACCGATTCCAGGCCGATCGACAGGCGGATCACCTCCGGCCCGGCGCCGGCGGCCTTCAGCCCCTCCGGCGTCAGCTGGCGATGGGTGGTCGAGGCCGGGTGGATGATCAGCGACCGGGCGTCGCCGATATTGGCCAGGTGGCTCAGCAGCTCGACGCCCTCCACCACCTTCACGCCGGCGTCGAAGCCGCCCTTGACCCCGAAGGTGAAGACCGAGCCGGCGCCGCGCGGCAGGTACCGCTTGGCCAGCGCGTGGTACTTCGACGACGGCAGCCCGGCGTAGTTCACCCATTCGACCGCCGGGTGGGTCGACAGGAACTCCGCCACCTTCTGCGCATTCCCGATGTGCCGGTCCATCCGTAGCGACAGCGTCTCGATGCCGAGCAGGGTGAGGAAGGCGTTCATCGGCTGCTGGTTGACGCCCAGGTCGCGCAGGCCGACGGCATGGCCGAAGAAGGTGTAGGCCAGGTCGCCGAAGGTCTCGTGGAAGCGCAGGCCGTGATAGCCCGGCTCCTCCCCGGTCAGGCCCTTGAACTTGTCCGACTGGGCCCAGTTGAAGCGGCCGGAATCGACCACCACGCCGCCGATCGACGTGCCGTTGCCAGACAGGAACTTGGTGGTGGAGTGGACGATGATGTCGGCGCCGTGCTCGAACGGCCGGCACAGATACGGGGTGGCCATGGTGTTGTCGACGATCAGCGGCACGCCGAGGTCGCGCGCCACCGCGGCGATCGCCTCGATGTCGCTGACCACGCCGCCCGGATTGGCCAGGCTCTCGATGAAGATGGCGCGGGTCTTGTCGTTGGCGGCGCGGCGGATGTTTTCGGGGTCATCGGCATCGACGAAATGCGTGACCCAGCCGAAGGCGCGCTTGAAGCTGTTGCCGAGCTGGTTGATCGACCCGCCATACAGCTTGTTGGCGGCGACGATCTCGGCCCCGGGCTCCATGAAGGGGAACAGGGCCAGCAGCTGGGCGCCGTGGCCCGAGGCGGCGGCGATGGCGCCGACCCCGCCTTCGAGCGAGGCGATCCGCTCCTCCAGCACCGACACGGTCGGGTTGGTCAGCCGGCTGTAGATGAAGCCCAGCTTCTGCAGGTTGAACAGCGCCGCCGCATGCTCGGCATCCTCGAAGACAAAGGAGGTGGTCTGGTAGATCGGCGTCTGGCGCGCGCCGGTGGTCGGGTCCGGCCGCGCGCCGGCATGGATCGCCAGCGTCTCGAAGCCCGGGCCGCTGTTGCTGTCGGACATCATCCTCACCCTTTTCGCTGAATTTTCGACGAGATCACGCGCGACGAGGTGCCCATCCAGCTCAGCTCGCCATTCAGCCGCGCCCATTCGATCTTCGGGCAGCGGTTCATCACCACCTGGATGCCGGCGGCCTCTGCCTTCGCCGCGGCGGCGTCGTTGCGCACGCCGAGCTGCATCCAGATCACCTTGGGCTTGACCGGCAGGGCCAGCGCCTCGTCCACCACCCCCGCCGCGGCCTCGCTGTTGCGGAAGATGTCGACCATGTCGACCGGCACCGGCACGTCCGCCAGCCGGGCATAGACCGATTCCTTCAGGATGGCCTGGCCGGCGACGCCGGGATTGACCGGGATGACGCGGTAGCCCTTGCCCTGCAGATAGGTCATGGCGAAGTAGCTGGGGCGGTTCCAGTTCGGGCTGGCGCCGACCATGGCGATGGTCTTCACCGCGCGCAGGATGCCGCGGAGAGTGGCATCGTCGTAGCGCTCGTGGTCCATTCCGGTCTCAGCGCCCCTGCCAGACGGGCGGGCGCTTCTCGAGGAAGGCGTCGATGCCTTCCTCGGCGTCGCGGGCCAGCATGTTCCGCACCATCACCTCGCTCGCATATTCATAGGCGCCCTGCAGCCCCAGCTCGGCCTGCTCGTAGAAGGCCTCCTTGCCGATGGCCAGCGTCAGCGGCGATTTCGCCGCGATCTGCCGGGCCAGGGCCAGCGTCTCCTCGGCCAGCCGGGCGGCCGGCACCACCCGGTTGACCAGGCCCAGCTCGCGCGCGCGGTCGGCGGTCACGGCGTCGCCGGTCAGCAGCATCTCCATCGCCGGCTTGCGGCCGACCGCACGCGACAGGGCGACCATGGGGGTGGAGCAGAACAGGCCGATATTGACGCCGGGCGTGGCGAAGCGCGCCTCTTCCGCGGCGACGGCCAGGTCGCAGCTGGCGACCAGCTGGCAGCCGGCCGCGGTCGCCATGCCCTGCACCTGGGCGATCACCGGCTTGGGCAGCCGGGTGATCGCCAGCATCAGGGCCGAGCACTCGGCGAAGACACGCTCGTAATGCTCGCGGCCCGGGTCGGCGCGCAGCTCCTTCAGGTCGTGGCCGGCGCAGAAGGCCGGGCCGGCGGCGGCCAGGATCACCACCTTGACCGACTCGTCCTGCCGGATCGCCTGCAGCTCGGTCTCCAGCGCCAGCATCAGCGCCAGCGACAGGGCGTTGCGCGCCGCCGGGCGGTTCAGGGTCAGCACGGCGATGCCGTCGGCATCCTGCCGCAGCAGCGGAGCATCCTCCGCCGGAGAGGCGGCGGGCAGCGGGTCGGCGGACATGGCGGTTCCTCGGGTCCGGGCGGTGCGGACGCACTCTACCCCGGCGGTCGCCGGATGAAACAGCCCTTGCCGGACCCCGTATGCGCATCCCTACTGACAGGAATGTGAGAGGGAGGGTGGCGATGCAGCCGGCGATCGAGGCCGAGGCGGTGGAGGCGATCATCCGCGACGGCGTGCCGCTGATCGGCGCCTTCGGGGTGACGGTCACGGCGCTGGGGGCGGGCACGGCGACGCTGGTGATGCCCTGCCGCGAGGATTTCGTGCGGCCGGGCGGCACCATCACCGGCCCGGCCCTGTTCGGCCTGGCCGATGTGGCGCTCTACGCCGCGGTGCTCAGCCGGGTCGGCCGGGTCGAACTGGCGGTGACCACCTCGATGGCGATCAACTTCCTGCGCCGCCCGGCCCTGGTGCCGGTGATCGCCGAGGCCCGCCTGCTCAAGCTCGGCAAGCGCCTGGCCTATGGCGAGGTGCTGCTGTTCTCCGAGGGCGAGCCGGAGCCGGTGGCGCACGCCACCGGCACCTATTCGATCCCGCCGCCCGGGTGACGAACCGCTACAGCACGAAGTCGCCGGCCTGGAGCGCGAGGGCCCTCGTCAGCACGATGTGGAAGTCGGAGGCGCCGTCGCCGTTCACGTCGCCGGCGATGGTGGTGGTGGAGCCCGATACCGCATAGCGCAGCTGCCCGGCGACATGGCCGAAGCCGGCCGCACCGATGAAGCTGAAGGCTTGGTCGCCGGCCGCCGTGGTTCTGGCGTCGATGATCGAAAGGTCGATCCTGTCGCCCTGCGACCGGGTGAAGTCGGTGATCCGGTCGGCATTCGCGCCGACGGCGCTGTACGACGCGGAGGAGAAGGCGAAGCGGTCGGCGCCGGCGCCGCCGGCCAGGGTGTCCCGCCCGGCCCAGCCGTTCAGCACATTGGCGCCACCGTCGCCTGTGATGGTGTCGTTCCCGGCCGAACCGGTGATGTTCTCGATGCCGGTGTAGACGTCGCCGAGCGCCTCGCCAGACGATCCGACCCGGACGCCCAGATTGACCGTGACGCCGGCCGCCGCCGTCGCATAGGAGGCGGTGTCCAGTCCGGTGCCGCCGTCCAGGGAATCCGCGCCGCCGCCGCCGCGAAGCACGTCGTTGCCGCCTTCGCCGCGCAACGTGTTGGCGCCGGCACTGCCGGTCAGCAGATCCGCGCCCTGGCTGCCGGTGATGTGCTCGATGCCGAAATAGGTGTCGCCTTGGGCATAGCCGCCGGCGCCTTGGCCGGTCGCGAGGTTGGCGGTGACGCCCGTGGCGCTCTCCCAATAGGTCGCCGTGTCGGCACCGTTGCCGCCGTCCAGCCGGTCGGCGCCCGATCCGCCCCGCAGGACATCGTCGCCGTCGAATCCGAAAAGCCTGTCGTTGCCGGCCAGGCCCGACAGCACATTGTTGCCGATCCCGCCCGAGATGGAATTGGCCAGGCCGTTGCCCGTGCCCGACAGGTTGAGGCCGAGGGCATATTCCACCAGGACGAGATTCTCGATCGCTTCGAAACCGGCGAGCGACAGCGACAGCGACAGCGAGCCTTCGATCCCGTCGATGCCGCCGTCGGCATACTCCCTGATCTCGTCGAGAAACACGCCGGCCGGGGAGAAGTCTTGCGCGCCGACGACATAGACGTCGCCATCGGCGCCGCCGTCGAGATAGTCGACCCCGCTGCCGCCGATCAGGCGGTCGGATCCGGCGTCGCCATAGAGCCGATCGTCGCCCGCGCCGCCCGCGATCGTGTCGTTTCCTTCGTCGCCGGAGCAGTTGTCCTCGTCGTCACCGCCGTCGACCTGGTCGCTTCCCGCGCCGGCGCGGATCTCGTCGTCACCCGAACCGCCGTAAAGCTGGTCGTTGCCCACGGCAAGGCGATAGACGAAATCGTCGCCGGAGCCGCCATCCATGTAGTTCGTGCCGTCTCCGTCGGAGCGCAGGTAGTCATCGTCGCCGCCGCCGTAGATGTAGGTCGTCAGGCCGGCTGCGGTATTGTGGCCGACATAGATATTGTCGTTTCCGGCATCTCCGGAATACACACCTGAATCGCCTCTCCTGTCGTCGATGTAGTCGTCGCCATAGCCGCCATAGAGCTGGTCGTTGCCGCTGTAACCGTCGATGTAGTCGTCGCCGTAGTCGCCGTAGAGCTTATCGTTGCCGTCATTGGAGTCGCCGTAGGAGGTGCCGCCGTCGAGATCGTCGTCGCCGTAGCCGCCATGGATCGTGTCGTCGCCGAGGTCGCCGTACAGATAGTCGTCGCCGTAGCCGCCGTTGATCAGGTCGGCGCCGGAATCGCCCCGAACGAAGTCGTCGTCGCCATAGGCGTTGATTTCGTCGTCGTTTACGGTTCCGTTCAGGATGTCCTTATTGCCGGTGCCATTGATCGCCATGTCAGCCTTCCTACTCGTCCTTGTTTCCGCAGATTTCAGTCAGCGTGCCACGGCCCGACGGCGGCGGCGTCATCTGAACAGGGGATGCGCAGCGATAAAAAATATGCGGCGGTGGAGGTTCGTCCGGCTCGGACCGGCCGTCTGGCGAGGACGGGCCGGCGAACCAAGCCGCGGGCGGCTTACGGCGACGGTATAATGATACCGTTCTGCTAACATACTGCCGGATCGACGCTTTTTTCCGTTGACGGCGGCAGCTCCGGCGCGTAGACAGCCGCCTCTCGCCGGGCCCCTCCCCAGGGTGGCCGGCGGCATCCGTTCCCGACCCTCGATCAAGGGCCCGTCATGAAGACATATTCCGCCAAGCCCGCCGAGGTGGAGAAGAAGTGGATCGTGGTCGACGCCGACGGCGTCGTTCTCGGTCGGCTCGCCAGCATCATCGCGATGCGCCTTCGCGGCAAGCACAAGACCATCTTCACCCCGCACGTCGACACCGGCGACAACGTCATCGTCGTCAATGCCGAGAAGGTCCGCCTGACCGGCAACAAGCGCCAGGACAGCATCTTCTACTGGCACACCGGCTATGCCGGCGGCATCAAGGGCCGGTCCAAGGGCCAGATCCTCGATGGCGCCCATCCGGAGCGTGTGATCGAGAAGGCGGTCGAGCGCATGATCACCCGCGGCCCGCTGGGCCGGAAGGTCATGGGCAACCTCAAGGTCTATGCCGGTGCGGCGCATCCGCACGAGGCGCAGCAGCCCGAGGTGCTGGACGTCGCTGCCATGAATCCGAAGAACAAGAGGTAAGGCCGTGGCCGATCTGCAGTCCCTCTCCGATCTGAAGCCGACCCTCGAAGGCGCCGTGGCCGAGGCCGCGCCGGTGGCGCCGAAGCGCGACGCCCAGGGCCGCTCCTACGGCACCGGCCGCCGCAAGAACGCGGTCGCCCGCGTCTGGATCAAGCCCGGCACCGGCAAGGTCACCGTCAACGGCCACGACCAGGAGGTCTACTTCGCCCGCCCGGTGCTGCGCATGCTGCTGAAGCAGCCGTTCGAGGTGTGCGACCGGTCGTACCAGTTCGACGTCGTCTGCACCGTCAAGGGCGGTGGCCTCTCCGGCCAGGCCGGCGCGGTCCGCCATGGCCTCAGCCGCGCGCTGGAGCACTACGAGCCGACCCTGCGCCCGACGCTCAAGGCCCACGGCTTCCTGACCCGCGACTCGCGCGTGGTCGAGCGCAAGAAGTACGGCAAGTCCGGCGCCCGCAAGAGCTTCCAGTTCTCCAAGCGCTGATCCGCACGTCGGATCCAATGTTCGGAAAGGGTCGCCTTCGGGCGCCCCTTTTTCGTTCCGGGGGTCGCCTTCGGGGCGAGGGCGTGGTCGCGACCAGGGTCGGGGTCACCACGGCCGGTCCGGCGGGGGCGGCGACGGTCGTCGCCACGGTCGGGATCACCGCCGGCTTGGTCGGCTGGATGGCGGTGACGCCGGCGAAGCGGCGGCCGTAATCGCTGATCCGCACGCCGTTGTCGTCGGCCGGGTCGTAGGCGCCGGCGGTGGCGATGAAGCGCTCGGTCCCGTCCGGCCCGCCCAGATGCATCATGGCGCGCAGCCCGTCCCAGGTGATCGGCACGCCGGCGACATAGCCGCCGATGCGCCGGTTCAGGCCGCGCTGCGCGATCTCGCGGTCGAGATGGGCGAGGTGCAGGCGGAAGGCCGCGATCTGCGCCGCAGGCGTGTCCAGGTAGTCGCCGATCGACCGGACCCCGGGATAGCCCGGGATGTGGAAGCTGCCGCGCCAGCGGTTGCGCGTGTCCTCGGCCGTCAGCTTCTCGCCCGGGTCGTAGATGCCGGCGATCGCCGCCGCCGATTCGCCGAGCTGGAACAGCCCGGCATAGCCGCCCTTGTTCATCTGCAGCGGGTCGTGGCTGCTCTCGGCCGCGGCCAGCAGCTCGGCGAAGGCGTGGTCGCCGGAATGCGGGATGTCCGAATCGATCGGGAAGGCGGGGCTGAGCGGCGGGGCGGAGACAGCCAGATCCGGCGCCGGGGGATGGCTGGCCGGCGCGGCCGTCATCAGCAGGCTGCCGGCGACGATGGCCAGCACGGCGTTGCGTCGCGATGAGGTCATCCGATCGCCGCTCTGGTGGGGTCCGCGGCCCGCATGGTGCCGGCCGAAGCGGGGCGAGGCAAGCAGACTTTGCCGGGTGGGACAGTGTGACTCAGACGCTCAGCGTCCGCCCGGGCTGACGACCTTGACGAAGCGCACCGGCCCGCCCTCGGCGCGATAGGCGTAGGGCCGGTCGCTGGCCAGGCGCAGCGCATGGCCGGCGGGGGCGGTCAGGGCGGCGCCGTCGACCTCCAGCACCAGCGTCCCTTCGATCACCTGGATCAGCTCGACCGTCCCGGCCGGGTCCGGGCTGGCGTCGTAGCGGGCGCCGGCCGCGAGCGCCCAGTCCCACAGCTCGGCCCGGCCGCCAGAGGCGACCAGGCGGGCGCTGCCGGCCTCGGTCTGCCACATCGTCGCGAACTCCCCGGGCGGGATCAGCCGGGCCGCAGCCGCCGCCTCGCCGCCCACCAGCTCGCCGAAGCCGATGCCGAGGGCGGTGGCGATCTCCGCCAGCGTGGCGATGCTCGGATTGGTCTCGGCCTTCTCGATCAGCGCCAGCATGCGGGGCGACACGCCGCTGCGCTCGGCCAGCGCCGCCTGGCTCAGGCCGCGCGACTGGCGCTCCTGCCGCAGCCGCCGGGCGATCCGCTGCAGCACCTCTTGCGACGATGTCATCGGCGGTCACCTCGTTTGCATCTTGTTGCCGGTCGAGATGTAATATATTGCAGAACGCATGGCGACGGATTTCGGAGCGCGGCGATGACCTTTCAGGCTTTCGAGCTCGAGCAGTGGCAGTCGGAGTGGGAGCACACGGTCGAGTACAACCTTGCCGACAGTTCGGTGCGCTGCGCCGCGGTGCGCGAGGTGCTGGGGCCGGATGCGGTCGACCGGCTGCTCGACCAGGTACTGTTCTACCCGCAGGTCAACGGCACCGATGCGCTGCGGGCGCGGATCGCCGGGCTGTACCAGGGCGCCACGGCCGACCAGGTGCTGGTCACGGCCGGCGCGTCCGAGGCCAACCAGATCCTGTGCCAGGCGCTGCTGTCGCCGGGCGACGAGATCGTGGTGATGGAGCCGGGCTATCGCCAAATCTGGGGCATCGCCCGCAACCTGAGCTGCACGGTGAAGAGCTTCCCGCTGCTGCCGGACGACGGCTGGCGGCCGGATCTCGACGCGCTCGAGGCCGCGGTCGGGCCGCGCACCCGGATGATCGCCATCGTCAACCCGAACAACCCGACCGGCAGCATCCTGACGGCGGCGGAGGCGGCGCGGATCACCGCCATCGCCCGCAAGGCCGGCGCCTGGCTGCATGTCGACGAGGTCTATCGCGGCACCGAGCGGCTGGCCGACACCGAGACGCCGAGCTTCTGGGGCGGCTACGAGCGCGTTGTGGTGGTCGGCAGCCTGTCCAAGGCCTATGGCCTGGCCGGGCTGCGAATCGGCTGGCTGGTCGGGCCGAAGGCGCTGGTCGAGGATGCGTGGCGCCGGCACGAATATGTCGTCATCGCCACCGCCGGCCCGTCGATGCTGCTGGCCGAGCTGGCGCTGGAGCCGGCGACCCGCACCCGGCTGATGGCCCGGCAGCGCGAGCTGTCGCGGCGCGGCTGGGAGGGGCTGGAACGCTGGATCGGCGCCAACTCCGACCTGGTCTCGGCGGTGCCGCCGGCGGCCACGGCGCTGGGTTTCGTCCGGGTCCATCTCGACCTGTCCTCGGTCGCGGTGGCCAACGCCATCCGCCGTCGGTCCTCGGTGCTGGTGGCGCCGGGCGTGTATCTCGGCGCCGAGCATCACCTGCGCATCACCCATGGCTACGAGCACGCCCCGGCCGCGCTGGACCGCATTTCCACCGTGCTGCGGGACCTGAAGGCCGGGCGCGTCTGACGCAATCCGGAAATGACGGCGAAGCCGGTTCGGCCGGCCCCCGGAATGTGTTAAGTCATCGCTGACTCATTCTGACCGAGGGCAAGGCGATGCCGGCGACGGTGTTCATCGATGGCGAGGCTGGAACGACGGGGCTGCAGATCCGCGACCGTCTGGCCCGCCGTGCCGATGTCGAAATCGTCAGCCTGGCCGATGCCGAGCGCAAGGACCCGGCGGCCCGCCGCCGGCTGCTGAACTCGGTCGACGCCGCGATCCTGTGCCTGCCGGACGACGCCGCGCGCGAGGCGGTGGCGATGGTCGAGAACCCGGCTGTGCGGGTGATCGACGCCTCGACCGCCTATCGCACCGCCGAGGGCTGGACCTACGGTTTCCCCGAGCTGGCGCCCGGCCAGGCCGAGGCGGTGGCGGCGTCCAGGCGCATCTCCAACCCCGGCTGCTACCCGACCGGCGGCATCGCCCTGCTGCGGCCGCTGATCGACCGCGGCCTGGTGCCGGCGGACCATCCTGCCACGGTCAACGCGGTCAGCGGCTACACCGGCGGCGGCAAGAGCCTGATCGCCCGCTACGAGGTCGAGAAGAAGGGCCCGCCCTTCTACCTGTACGGGCTGAAGCTGGCGCACAAGCACGTGCCGGAGCTGCAGCGCTGGTCCGGCCTGGCCCATGCGCCGATCTTCGTGCCCTCGGTCGGGCACTTCGCCCAGGGCATGCTGGTGTCGCTGCCGCTGCAGCTGTGGGCGCTGCCGAAGCGGCCCTCGGCCGCCGACCTGCACGCGGCGCTGGCGGAGCACTACCAGGGCCAGGCCTTCGTCTCCGTCGCGCCGCTGGCCGACAGCGAGGCTCTGGCGGAGCTGGAGCCCGAGGCGCTGAACGGCACCAACCAGCTGCGCCTGTTCGTCTTCGCCAACGCCAAGGAGCCGCAGGCGCTGCTGGTCGCCCAGCTCGACAATCTCGGCAAGGGCGCGTCGGGTGCTGCGGTGCAGAACCTCAACCTGGCGCTGGGGCTGGACCCGACCGCCGGGCTGCTGCCGGCACAATCGCAAGCGGCGGAGTAGCCTCATGTCCTCCGGCGCGATCATCCTGCCCTACCGCGGCAAGCAGCCGCGGATCGCGGCCGATGCCTTCATCGCGCCCGGCGCGGTGGTGATCGGCGACGTCGAGATCGGGCCGGGGAGCAGCATCTGGTTCGGCTGCGTCATCCGCGGCGACCTCAACCCGATCCGCATCGGTTCCCGCACCAACATCCAGGACGGCACCGTCATCCATGTCGCGTCGGCGGACGGTCCGGCCCATATCGGCAACGACGTCACCGTCGGCCACATGGCGCTGATCCACGCCTGCACGCTGGCGGACCGCAGCTTCGTCGGCATGAAGGCCCTGGTCATGGACAAGGTGGTGGTCGAAAGCGGCGCCATGGTCGCGGCCGGGGCGCTGGTCACCCCCGGCAAGCGGGTGCCGGCGGGCCAGCTCTGGTCCGGCAGCCCGGCGCGGCTGATGCGGGAGCTGACCGCCGACGAACTCGACCATCACCGCAAGGTGGCCGAAAACTACGTCGCCCTCGGCGTCGAATACCGCGCCAACGTTCTGCTCGACGCCGGATCGGCGCTCTAGTCGTCGAGGGCGGCCAGGCTGGCCTTGTAGGCCAGCACCCGCTGCCGCAGCTTGCGCGGGCGGGGCATCATCCAGCGCTTGTGCAGCCACAGCCACTGCTCCGGGCGGGCGCGGACCCAGCCCTCGACCACCTCGTTCAGCGCGATGGTCGCCGCCTCGATATCGGCCTTGCGGTCGCCGCTGCGCGGCATCGCCAACGGCGGCTCGAACACCGCGCGGTAGCGGGCGCCCGCCAGCCGCTCGATCCGGACCGGGATCACGGCGCAGTCGAGATGGTAGGCCATGGCCACGGCGCCGGGCGAGGTCATGGCGTCATGGCCCATGAACGGCACCTTCAGCCCGCCATTGTAGCGCTGGTCGACCATCATCCCGAGCACGCCGCCGGCGCGCAGCACCGACAGGGCGCGTTTGGCGTCCGACCCCTCCATCCGCTTCTCCAGCATGATGGTGCCGACCGAGCTGCGGATGCGGTGCAGCAGCCGGCCGACCAGCGGGTTCTTCGGCGGCCGGGCGATGGCGGTGAACGGCACGCCGTGATTGGCGGCGACCGCGGCCCCGACTTCCCAATTGCCGAAATGGCCGATCGCCATGACCACGCCGCGGCCGCCGTCGCGGGCGGCCAGGAAATGCTCGATGCCCTCGACCTGGATGCGCCGGGGCCGCCGGGCCTCGCTGCGGCGCAGCTGGCCGAGATGGGGGAACTCGGCGATCACCCGGCCGAGATTGTCCCACATGCCGCGGATCACGCGCCCGCGCTCGGCGGCCGACAGCTCCGGCATCACCAGGCGCAGATTGGCGTCGGCCCGGCGCGAGGCACCCATGCGGGGGCCGAGCATGCGGCCGACCCAGCCGCCGAGGGCGGAGGCGAGGCCGAGCGGCAGCGCCCGCATCACCCCGTACAGGGCATAGAGGGGCAGCGCCTGCGTGACCGTGGTGAGGTGGCGGCGGCCGTGGCGCCGATAGTGCTTCCGGATGCGCCGGATCCGCGCCGACCAGCTTGGTCGGGCCGATTCCGGAGAATCGATGGTACGCGTGATGAGATGCCTCGGTTGCTGGGGCCTGTCGTCGAGCGGTCCGCGGCGGCGTTCGTTGGGAGCCTACTCCTGGCATGAACGCCTGTCCGTTGCCAGTTGTTTCGCATTTCCGGATATTTCTGCGACGTCGGCTTTCCCCGTGCATGGCGGCCTTGCGCCGGAGCGGCAAAGCGCCATATGACGGCGGCCCAGCCCGAAAGGAGTGGCAGATGAAGACGCCCGCGCCCAAGGCCGGGCCGAAGCGGCGCGATCCGCATGCGCTGATCGCCCGCCGGCTCGGCCACAAGATCGTCCCGTCCGGCAAGCTCTACAGCCGCAAGGACAAGCACCGAAGCCCCCGCCAGCCGGACGGGGGCTTCGTTCTTTTTGGCACTGCGCTATCCTGACCGGATCAGCAGGAGGTTCCGGCCATGGGGCTCATCGACAGTCGCGGCGTTCCGGTCTCGACCGCCAGCCGCGCCGCGCTCGACCGCTACGAGGCGGCGGCCGACCGGCTGCACAGCTATTTCCGCGACCCGCTGGCGGAGATCGAGGCGGCGCTGGCCGAAGATCCGGGCTTCGTCATGGGGCACTGCCTGCGCGGCACGCTGATGGCGCTGGCGACCGAGAAGGCGGCCGAGGCGCCGCTGCGCCAGAGCGTCGCGGCGGCGGAGGCGCTGGCGGCCGGCGCGAATGAGCGCGAGCGCGGCCACATCGCGGCGCTGCGGGCCTGGTTGGACGGTGATTTTTCCGGCGCGGTCGAGGCCTGGGGCAGGGTGGCGGAGGCTTGGCCGCGCGACGGGCTGGCGCTGCAGGCCGCCCATCTCGGCGATTTCTATCTCGGCCACACGCAACTGCTGCGCGACCGCATCGCCCGGGCGATGCCGGGCTGGGACGAATCGGTGCCCGGCTACGGCTACGTCCTCGGCATGCACGCCTTCGGGCTGGAGGAGACCGGCGACTACCGCGCCGCCGAGGCGACCGGCCGCCGCGCCGTGGCGCTGCAGCCGCGCGACCCCTGGGCGATCCATGCCGTGGCCCATGTTATGGAGATGCAGGGCCGGCTGCCGGAGGGCGTCGACTGGCTGACCGGCCGCACCGGCGACTGGGCGCCGGACAACATGTTCGCCTTCCACAACTGGTGGCACCTGGCGCTGTACCATCTCGACCTCGGCGAGACCGCGACGGTGCTACGGCTGTACGACGAGGCGATCCGGCCGCAGCCGTCGCCGGTGGCACTGGAGACGCTGGACGCCACGGCGCTGCTGTGGCGGCTGCATCTGCGCGGCGTGGATGGCGGCGGCCGCTGGGCCGAGCTGGCCGAGACCTGGGCGCCGATGGCCGAGGACGGCTACTACGCCTTCAACGACATGCACGCGATGATGGCCTTCGTCGCCACCGGCCGCGACGCCGATGCCGACCGGCTGCTGGCCGCCCAGGCCCGGAGCGTGGCTTCGGGCGGCACCAATGCGGCGATGACGGCCGAGGTCGGGCTGCCGGTGTGCCGGGCGCTGCGCGCCTTCGGTGCCGGCGACTATGCCGCGGTGGTCGAGCTGTTGGCCCCGGTGCGGGCGGTGGCGCACCGCTTCGGCGGCAGCCACGCCCAGCGCGACGTGCTGAACCTCACCCTGGTGGAGGCGGCGCTGCGGAGTGGACAGGCGGGCCTCGCCCGGGCGCTGGCGGCGGAGCGCACCGAGGCCAAGCCCGGCAGCCCCTTCAACTGGCGCCTGACCGCCCGGGCCTTGCGGCTGGCCGGGGATGAGGCGGGGGCGGTGGCGGCGGAAGCAAGAGCCGCCCGCTGAGGACGTGATGCGGGCCTCTCTCGCTCCTTTCTAGTCCCCGCGAGAGGAGGGGGGACTCATTTTGCTTTCGACCGGTATCGTCACGAGCCTCCAAGACGACCTGGGGACATTCTGAAAAGGCCTCGCCAGGCGCGAGAGGCAACGCGAACTGCCCTGAGGGTCACTTCTCAGCGAACGGCTTCAGCCGCAGCTTGGTCTGGTGCTGCGGGGCGGGGATGCCGTCGGGGGCGAGGCCGCGGTAGTAGCCCTTCTGCCACTTCGCCTCATTGGCGTCGGTGCCGGACACCGGCAGGTCGGCCAGGAAATCGGCGCGGCCCTGGTGGAAGGCCCAGTAGCGCGCCTCCAGCGCCGGGTCGTCGGACAGCGGCCGGATCTCCGGCTCCACCGCCTCGACCGCGTCCCGCGCCAGCGGGAAGAACAGGCAGAAGGGCTCGCCGGCCGCGAACTCGACCAGGTGGTTCGGCCGGGTGAAGCGCCAGTTCATGGTGAAGCCGTAGGGCGACCAGTCGGTCTCGACCACGCCGGTCAGCGGCGCGATGCCGTCCTTCGGTGCGTTGGTCGGGCCGGAGACCCAGAGATTGCAGCCCGGCTCGGTGCGCAGCAGCAGCGGCACGTGGAAGGTCAGGATGCCGCTGCCGAAATGGCCGACCGCCGGATGCGGAGCGTCACCCTCGGCCTCGACCCGCACCGACTCCGGCGCCGTGCCGCCGTCCCACCAGGCCCGGATCGCGCCCGGGCACAGGATCTCCCAGCCATGGGCGTTGGCGATGTTCAGCGGCAGGCAGCGATAGGCGAAGCCCTCCGGCGTCGCCGACATCCAGTCGCGGGTGGCCGGAGCCGGCCGGATCTCCGGATGGCTCCCGCCGATGGTGTAGGCGATCAGCTTCATGCGGCGATCCTAGCGGCGCCCCGCCGCGCGGACGACCCTGTTGGTGAGGTCCTATTTGTCCGACTAAGATCCTCACCGACTCGAAACCGGGAGGAAACATGCGCCTGCTCGCCGCCGCCGCTCTGCTGCTCGTCCTGCCTGCCGCCGCGACCGCGGCGGACTCCGATGACCGGCTCGACGCCGTGGCCAAGGCCGGGGTGCTGAAGATCTGCACCACCGGCGACTACAAGCCCTTCACCTATCTCCACCCGGCCAAGGGCGAGTTCGAGGGCATCGACATCGACATGGCCCGCGACCTGGCGGCCGCGCTTGGGGTGAAGGCGGAGTTCGTCAGGACCAGCTGGAAGACGCTGATGGCGGATTTCACCGCCGGCGCCTGCGACATCGCCATGGGCGGCATCAGCGTCACCCTGCCGCGGCAGAAGCAGGCCTTCTTCAGCATTCCCTACCTGGTCGACGGCAAGACGCCGATCACCCGCTGCGAGAATGTCGACAAGTTCCAGACGGTGGAGCAGATCGACCAGCCGGGCGTCACCCTGGTGGTCAACCCCGGCGGGACCAATGAGAGCTTCGCCCGCGAGACGATGAAGACGGCGAAGATCGAGGTTTACCCGGACAACACGAAGATCTTCGACGAGATCCTGGCCGGCCGCGCCGACCTGATGATCACCGACGCCACCGAGACCCGGCTGCAGCAGAAGCTGCGCCCCGGCCTGTGCGCGGTGCATCCGGACCAGCCTTTCACCTTCTCCGAGAAGGCCTATCTGCTGCCGCGGGGCGACGAGGTGTTCAAGGCCTTCGTCGACCAGTGGCTGAACCTGCGCCTGCATGATGGCGTCTATGGCAAGATCAGCGCCGCCTGGATCGGGTGAGGCCGAACAGGATGCGGCGGCCGGACCGGGCCGCCGCGCGGTCATGGCTGGACGATTACTGGCGGACGATTACTGGCCGCGCAGCCGGGTCATGGTCTTGATCGGGCCGCGGGGATTGCCGGACATCTCGGCGATCTTGCGGTCCTGGGCTTCGATGAAGGCGCGCACGGGGGCCTCGCCGTCCAGCCCGTCGGCCTCGGCGCGCGGCACCTTGCGATTCGAGCTCAGCGTGCCGTCCTGGTAGACGACGTTGAACAGCACGAAGGTGCTGTCATTGGATTGTTTCTTGCTCCGGGCCATGGCGGCACTCCGGTGACGGTTCGGGTCAGGACGGCTCGGTCGCGTCATCCGGCGGCGGCGCATCGCCATCCTGGGGGGCGTCGCCGTCCTGGGTCGCCTTGCGGCGCGCGCTCTCTTCCTCGCGCTTCTGCAGTTTCTCCTGCTTCTTCTGTTCCTTGGCGCGGTTACGCTCGCTGCGCTGCTGGTTGTAGTTCGGCTTGAACGGCATGACGGCCTCCCTCTGGCGCGACGCTTCCGCATCGCCGGTCTGTCACAAGAAAAGGAGCGCCCGACGGCGCGGGCGCTCCTGTTCCGCTCCGCAATCGAAGGCTCAGACGGCCTTCAGATTCTCCGCCGAGGTCTTGCCGCGCTTCGGGTCGCGCTGCTCTTCGTAGGAGATCTGCTGGCCTTCGTTGAGACCACGCAGGCCGGCGCGCTCGACGGCCGAGATATGGACGAAGACGTCCGGGCCGCCGCTCTCCGGCTGAATGAAACCGAAGCCTTTGGTGCTGTTGAACCACTTCACGGTGCCGATCGGCATCGCTTTTCCTCCAGTTGAGGGGTTGGCGCCACGCGGGACTGCGCGACGCATCAAACGGGAAGGGGAAAGGCGAGGGATCCGCGGCCGCGAGGGCATAGCAGGCCGGCCGTCCGAACCAGAATGACCCCCTAAACATGGGGGACGGCGGGCGAATTGGCAAGTTCGACTGCAGAATCGGCCCGGACACAGCCACTTGCGGCCCCTCGAAGCCGGCTCACGGCAGCGATCCGGACCCGGCCATCGCCAGCAGCGCCTCGTCCTCGTCCGGCACGCCCTCGGCCAGGCGGGCGGCGGCGACGAAGGGCAGCCAGGCGAGAATCCGGTCCCGGCTTTCGCCCGCAGCCGCAGCGTAGGTCTCAACATAGGCCATGGCCAGGTCTGGCGCCACCGGACGGATCAGCACATAGGAGCGGCAGACATCGGCCGCCGGGTCGCCGGTGCAGGCATCCAGCCAGTCGACCACCACCTCCCGGCCCGGGGCTCCCAGGATGTTCCAGGGGTGGAAGTCGCCGTGGCAGAGGCGGTCGCCCTCCGGCAGCGCGTCCAGTCCGTGCAGCAGCCGGCGCCGCATCGCCTCGTCCGGCATCCCGGCGATATTCGCCGCCAGCCTCGCCTTCAGGCTGCCGAGATGCGTCCCCGGTCGGCTGTGGATGGCGATCTGCAGCCGGGCCATCCGCTCCAGGCCGGCCGGCCCCTCGGCGGACCGGCGCTGGATGGCGTCGGCGAGCGATGGCCCCTCGGCCCGGCTCATGGCGATCCCCCAGCGACCATCGATCTGGCCGACGGCGTGGACCGACGGCACGGGCAGGCCGAGCGATTCGACCAGCGCCAGGACCGAGGCCTCGCGGAACGCCGCCCGCTTCGGCGCGGCCGCGGTCGCCCGGTACAGCTTGACCACCCGGTCGCCGGCGTCGAAGACCTCGGCCTCCTTGCCCGATCCGATCAGCGGTCCGAGAAGTGGCAGCTCCATGGCTACATCCGGCGCAGGGCGACGGCGTCGACCGAATGATCGGCGGATTTGTGCAGCACCAGCCGGGCGCGCTGCCGGGTCGGCAGGATGTTCTCGCGCAGGTTCACCCCGTTGATCTGGTCCCAGATCTCGTGGGCGGCGCGGCGGGCCTCGGCCTCCGGCAGGTCGCGCTGGTGATGGAAATAGGAGGAGGGGTCCCGGAACGCGGTGCGCTGCAGCAGCAGGCGGCGCTCGACGAACCAGCGGGCGATGTCCTCCTCCTCGGCGTCGACATAGACCGAGAAGTCGAAGAAGTCGGAGGTGACGACCGAGGCCCCGGCCGGGGCCTGCAGCACGTTCAGCCCTTCGAAGACCAGGATGTCCGGCCGGCGGACCACCTGCTTCGCGCCGGGCAGGATGTCGTAGGCGAGATGGGAGTAGACCGGCGCCTCGACCTCCGGCCGGCCGGATTTCACCGCGGCCAGGAAGCCGATCATGCGGCGCAGGTCGTAGCTTTCCGGAAAGCCCTTGCGGCGCATCAGCCCGCGCTCCTCCAGCACGGTCTTCGGCCAGAGGAAGCCGTCGGTGGTCACCAGCTCGACCCGCGGATGGTCGGGCCAGCGCGACAGCAGCAGGCGTAGCAGCCGGGCGAAGGTGCTCTTGCCGACGGCGACGCTGCCGGCGATGCCGATGATGTAGGGCGGCGGCGGGCCGGGCCGGCCGAGGAAGGCGTCCTGCACCCCGTCCAGCCGGCGGGCCGCGGCGACGTGCAGGTTCAGCAGGCGCGACAGCGGCAGCAGGATGTCGGCGACATCGGCCGGCGACACCGGCTCGTTCAGCCCGCGCAGCTCGGCCAGCTCGGCCTCGGACAGGACCATCGGCGTCGTCGCCCGCAGCGCCGCCCATTCGGCCCGGGTGAAGCGGTCATAGGCGTGCGGCCGCGCCGCGAACAGGTCGGGTATTGGCCGGGCGGGGGAGGGGTCGGGCATCGCGGGCTCGCCGTTGACTGGCTGGCAGCGTCCGACGATCGGGGCCGTCGAGGCAAGTCTGCTATCCCTCTTGCGCCGCGCCGCGGCCCGCGCTACACACGGCTTCGCATCCAGAGTTGGGCTGACGCCCACGCCAACCTGCCTCCCGGGCAAGGTGGTGGCCTCTCGCAAGAGGGGCGATGCGGCCGGACCGGCAACCAAACGGGTCGAAAGCCGCGCGTCAGCCCTCCTCGCAACCGCGATGGAGGGTTTTTCATGTCTGCATTCCGTTCCGCCGAGATTCCGCTCGCCAGCCCCGGCGACACCGTCGAGCGGCTCGATGACCGCCCCTGTCCGGGGCGGCGCGACCCGCATCGGCGTGAGATCCTGTACGCCGTGGTGCATCGCGGCGCCGGGCTGTGGACCCATCTCTACCGCGTCGTCCTCGCCGCCGCGTCCCGGCCGGAGATCCATCTCGACCGGGTGCTGGAGGGCGATCGCCTGGCCGAGCTGCGCCGGGCCTATGCGGCGGTGGACGAGCTGGCGGCGTGACCCGTCAGGACGGGCCGCCCTACGTCGCCCGCACGTAGCGGCCAGGGGCATCCTCGATCGGGGCCAGCCCGCCGTCTCCGGGGCGGCGAGCCGGGATCTGGCCGCCGGCGTGGCGGGCGATCCATTTCTGCCATTCCGGCCACCAGGAGCCCTCGATCTGCTCGGCGGCCTGGAGCCAAGCCTCCGGGGTCTTCGGCGTCCGGGTGTTGACCCAGTGGCAGTACTTCTTCGCCGCCGGCGGGTTGACCACGCCGGCGATGTGGCCGGAGGCGCTGAGGCAGAAGCGCACCGGGCCGCCGAACAGCTGGGTCCCGGCATAGGTCGAGGCCCAGGGCGCGATGTGGTCGTCGCGGGTCGACAGCATGAAGGTCGGGGTCTTGATCGTGGTCAGGTCGATCGGCACCCCGGCCAGGGCGATGCCGCCGGGCTGCGCCAGCCGGTTCTCCTGGTACATGTTGCGGAGGTAGAAGCTGTGCATCGCGGCCGGCATCCGGGTCGCGTCGCTGTTCCAGTACAACAGGTCGAAGGGGAAGGGGTCCTTGCCCAGCAGGTAGTTGTTGACGACGAAGGACCAGATCAGGTCGTTGGCGCGCAGCAGGTTGAAGGTCGTCGCCATCGCCGAGCCGTCGAGATAGCCCTTGCCGGCCATCTTCGTCTCGATCGTCCGCAGCTGCTCCTCGTCGACGAAGATGCCGAGCTCACCCGGGTCGGTGAAGTCGGTCAGCGTGGTCAGGTAGGTGGCGCTCTTGACCCGGTCCGCCTCGCCCTTGGCCGTCATCCAGGCCAGGGTGCAGGCCAGCAGCGTGCCCCCCAGGCAGTAGCCGATGACGTTGACCTCGCGCTCGCCGGTCGCCTGCTCGATCGCGCCGAGCGCCGCCAGCGACCCTTCCAGCATGTAGTCGCCGAAGCTCTTGTCCGCCAGGTGCCCGTCCGGGTTGACCCAGGAGACGACGAAGACGGTGTGGCCCTGCTCGACCGCCCAGCGGATCAGGCTGTTCTGCGGCTTCAGGTCGAGGATGTAGAACTTGTTGATCCAGGGCGGGATGATCAGCAGCGGCCGCCGCGCCACCGTCTCGGTCGCCGGGTCGTACTGGATCAGCTGCATCAGCTCGGTCTCGAACACCACCTTGCCGGGGGTGACGGCGATGTTGCGGCCGATCTCGAAGGCGGTGCGGTCGGTCATGGTGATGGCGAGCTGGCCCTGGCCGCGCTCCAGGTCGGCCAGCATGTTCTCCAGGCCCTTGACCAGGTTCTCGCCGCGCGATTCCACCGTGCTGCGCAGCACCTCCGGGTTGGTGGCGACGAAGTTCGAGGGCGACATCGCGTCGATGAACTGCCTGGTATAGAAATCGACCTTCTTCGCGCTCTTGGCGTCCAGCCCCTCGACCTCCCGCACCGAGCCCTGCAGCCAGCGCGCGGTCAGCAGGTAGGACTGCTTGATGAAGTCGAACACCGCGACCTCGCTCCAGGCCGGGTCCTTGAAGCGCTTGTCGCCCTTCTCCGCCGCCACCACCGGCTCCGCCTCCTGGCCCAGCATGCGCTGGGCGGTGCGGTTCCACAGCGTGGCGTAATCCTGCCACAGCGACATCTGGGCCTGCACCAGCCGGGTCGGGTCGGCCATCAGCCGCTGGGTCATGGCCAGGAAGGCCGAGCCGATGTTGAACGGGTCCAGCTCCGGCGCCTCGGCCCGGCCCTGCTTCTCCAGGAAGGCGGTGACCAGCCGGGCGCTGCGCTCGCCGATCTCGATCATGCGGCGGCCCAGCTCGGCCGGGTCCGCCGCCGGCGCGGTCTCGGGGGCGGGCGTGCCGGGTTTGGTCTGAACCGCCGGCCCGGCCTCATCGGGCTTCGTCCGAGCCTGTGGCTTGACTTCGCCGGGTTTGGTCCGGGTCTTAGGCTCCGCTTCGCCGGACTTCGTCCGGGTCTTAGGCTCCGCTTCGCCGGACTTCGTCCGGCTGGGGGCGGGGCGGGCGCGCTCGGTCATGCGGAAGGATCTCCCTGGCTGCGGCGGCGTCGCCCGAGGCGCGGATTCGGGCGTCGAATGCCGCTTATCTGCCACTTTGCACGGCCATCCTCTTTCCAGTCCACCCTTTCAACGAAGTGTGCTAGGCACGTGCCCATGCGTCGCACCGGCTCTCTCATGATCGCTTCCGCCCGCCACGGCCTTCCGGTCCGTGGCGCCGTTTTCACCGTCGCCCTGGGCCTCGTCCTCGCAGGCTGCGGCGGCCGCATCTTCGACGGCACGCCCTATGCGGGCGACGTCCAGGCCTCCGTGCCCAAGGCCGAGACCGCCGAGGTCTCGCCGCTCGGGGTGGCCGAGCAGCCGCCGGTGCCCAGCGTCGGCGGCCCCCTGGGCACGGCGCAGGCGGGCGACACCAAGACCTACTCGCTGCCGGCCATGGCGCAGACCGACGCCGACCGCGCGGCGATGCAGCAGGCCCGGGCGCAGCAGGCGCAGCAGCAGGCCGGGACGCAGCAGCAGCGCCGGGCGCAGATCGAGGCGCAGCGTCAGGCCGCCTTCCAGCGCCAGCAGCAGGCCGCGCAGCAGCAGGCGGCGGCCCAGCAGGCACAGCAGCAGCAGCCGACCGGCACGGTGGCGCCGTTGACCTTCGGCCAGCGGCGCAACACCGCGGCCCCGCCGGCGATGGACTCGATGCCGCGCCCGGCCTCGGAGCAGGCCTACCCCACTCTCAGCACGGTGCCGGAGAAGCCGACCGACCTGCCGACGCCGGAGCAGCAGGCCGCGGTGCGCAGCCAGCTCGAGGCCGACCGCGCCGCCTCGGGCGCCCCCGGCGCGCTCAGCTTCGGCAACAAGCCGGCCGGCCAGGCCGCGGCGGCCGCCGCCCCGGCCGCCCCCGCGGCGGAGTCGAAGCCGGCCTTCAGCTTCAACAACCGGGTCGCCGGCACGGTCAAGTTCGACGGCGGCAGCACCACCCTGCCGGCCTCGGCCAACAGCACCATCGAGAACGTCGCCAAGACGGCGCAGAGCCCGAAGCTGCGGGTGGTCGGATTCGGCGCCGGCGACGGCGCGGCCCAGGCCAAGGCGCGGGCCGAGGCGGTGGCGGCGGCGCTGCGGGCCGCCGGCGTCGACCCGGCCCGAATCGTCACCGGCGGGTCGGCCGACACCCGGGCCGGCATCACCGACGGCCAGGCCGCCCGCGTCGAAATCTACCTCGCCCAGTAAGCTCAGCACCGGACGCCCCGACGGGCGTCGGGGGGATACGTCGATGACCGATCAGGACTTCCACCGAATCAAGCGCCTGCCGCCCTATGTGTTCGCCGAGGTGAACGCGATGAAGGCGGCGGCGCGAGCTCGGGGCGAAGACATCATCGATCTCGGCATGGGCAACCCCGACGGGCCGCCGCCGAAGCATGTCATCGAGAAGCTGACCGAGGCGGCGCAGAACCCGCGCAGCCACGGCTATTCCACCTCGCGCGGCATCCCTGGGCTGCGCCGGGCCCAGGCTGCCTACTACCAGCGCCGCTTCGGCGTCGAGCTCGACCCCGAGAGCGAGATCGTCGTCACCATCGGGTCGAAGGAAGGCCTGGCCAACCTGGCCCAGGCGATCACCAGCCCGGGCGACATCATCCTGGTGCCGAACCCGAGCTACCCGATCCACATGTTCGGCTTCATCATCGCCGGCGCGTCGGTGCGGTCGCTGCCGCCGGTCACGCCCGGGGGCAGCTTCCTCGAGGTGCTGGAGCGGGCGGTGCGGCACAGCGTGCCGAAGCCGACCGCGCTGGTGCTGAACTACCCGTCGAACCCGACCGCCGAGGTGGTCGATCTCGAGTTCTACCGGCCGATCGTCCAGTTCTGCCGGCAGCACGGCATCTGGATCCTGTCCGACCTGGCCTATGCCGAGATCTATTTCGACACGGCGCCGCCGCCCTCGATCCTGGCGATCCCCGAGGCGCGCGACATCGCGGTCGAGTTCACCTCGCTGAGCAAGACCTATTCGATGGCCGGCTGGCGCATCGGCTTCGCCGCCGGCAACAAGCGCCTGATCGCGGCGCTGGCGCGGGTGAAGTCCTATGTCGATTACGGCGCCTTCACGCCCTTGCAGGTGGCGGCGACGGCGGCGATCAACGGGCCGCAGGACTTCGTCGACGAGATGCGGGCGCGCTATCGCCTGCGCCGCGACACGCTGATCGAGGGACTGCGCGCCGCCGGCTGGCCGGTGGAGAAGCCCGAGGCCAGCATGTTCGTCTGGGCGCCGATCCCCGAGGCCTTCGCTTCGATGGGCTCGCTCGCCTTCTCCAAGCTGCTCTTGGAGGAGGCCGGGGTGGCCGTGGCGCCGGGCGTCGGCTTCGGCGAATACGGCGACGGCCATGTCCGCATCGCCCTGGTCGAGAACCACCAGCGCATCCGCCAGGCCTGCAAGGCCATCAAGACCTTCCTGAGCCGGCGCCGCAACGACCCGGAGCCGGTCAGCCTCAAGGCGGCCGTGTCGTGACGCCGGTGCTGAAGATCGGCATCGCCGGCCTCGGCACGGTCGGCGGCGGCGTGCTGCGCCTGCTGCAGGCGCATGCCGAGCTGCTGGCCCAGCGCAGCGGCCGGCGCATTGTCGTCGCCGCCGTCTCGGCCCGCGACCGGCACCGCGACCGCGGCGTGGCGCTGGACGGCGTCCGCTGGTACGACGACG
Organism: Inquilinus sp. CA228; assembly: GCF_052078665.1. Taxonomy (NCBI): domain Bacteria; kingdom Pseudomonadati; phylum Pseudomonadota; class Alphaproteobacteria; order Rhodospirillales; family Rhodospirillaceae; genus Inquilinus; species Inquilinus sp. CA228. The sequence continues at coordinate 56,538 of NZ_JBQJIK010000022.1, forward strand.
CGGTGGCGCTGGCCGCCGACCCCGAGATCGATGTGGTGGTCGAGCTGATCGGCGGCGCCAACGGTATCGCCAAGGCGGTGTGCGAGACCGCGATCGACCACGGCAAGCAGGTCGTCACCGCCAACAAGGCGCTGCTGGCGGTGCACGGCGCGGACCTCGCCGTCCGGGCCGAGGAGGCCGGCGTGGCCCTGGCCTTCGAGGCGGCGGTGGCCGGCGGCATCCCGGCGATCAAGGGGCTGCGCGAGGGCCTGGCCGGCAACCGCATCGACGGCGTGTTCGGCATCCTCAACGGCACCTGCAACTACATCCTGACCGAGATGCGGACCACGGGCCGCGAGTTCTCGGAGGTGCTGGCCGAGGCGCAGAAGCTGGGCTACGCCGAGGCCGACCCCAGCTTCGATGTCGACGGCGTCGACGCCGCGCACAAGCTGGCGGTGCTGGCGGCCCTGGCCTTCAACGCCCGGGTCGAGTTCGACGATCTGCACATCGAGGGTATCCGCCAGATCTCGGCGCTCGACATCGCCTATGCGCAGGAGCTGGGCTACCGCATCAAGCTGCTCGGCATCGCCCGGCGCACCGATGAGGGGCTGTCGCTGCGTGTCCATCCCTGCATGGTGGCCGAGGCCTCGCCGATCGCCCATGTCGAGGGCGTGTTCAACGCCGTGGTGGCGCAGGGCGACTTCGTCGGCCAGGTGATGATGACCGGCCGCGGCGCCGGCGCCGGCCCGACCGCCTCGGCCGTGGTCGCCGACCTGGTCGACCTGGCCCGCGGCCTGAAGGTGCCGGTGCTGGGCATCCCGGCCGCGCGGCTCGAGCGCGCCGTCGTGCTGCCGATGGACCACCGCCGCGGCGCCTACTATCTGCGGCTGATGGTGGTCGACCGTCCGGGTGTGATCGCCGACGTGGCCGCCGCCATGCGCGACCAGCAGATCTCGGTCGAGAGCCTGCTGCAGCGCGGCCGGTCGCCCGGCGACGCGGTGCCGCTGGTGATCATCACCCATGAGACCGACGAGGCGGCGATGACCCGGCTGCTGGCGGCGCTGGGCGCGCTGGACGCCGTGCTCGAGCCGCCGCATGTCATTCGCATCGAAGACCTGTGATCATTCCCGGTACCGGCTGCGGTTGAAAGCCGGTACACCCTCCGCATGATGTATCCGCCGCCGCCCGCAAGGGCCGGATGCGGCGGAGACGAGACCGAAAGGATCGGAGAGACGATGAAACGGCCGGAAGCGAAGCCCCAGGCGATGGACCGCAACCTCGCGCTCGAAGTGGTGCGGGTGACGGAAGCCGCAGCCCTCTCTGCCTCGCGCCTGATGGGTCGCGGCGACGAGCGCCAGGCCGACCAGGCCGCGGTCGACGCGATGCGCCAGGCGCTGAACAGCCTCGCCATCGACGGCGAGGTGGTGATCGGCGAGGGTGAGCGCGACGAGGCGCCGATGCTCTATATCGGCGAGAAGGTCGGCACCGGCGAAGGGCCGGAGATCGACATCGCGCTGGACCCGCTGGAAGGCACCACCATCACCGCCAAGGGCGGGCCGAACGCGCTGGCCGTCATCGCCATGGCGAACAAGGGCGGCTTCCTGAAGGCGCCCGACGTCTACATGGACAAGATCGCGGTCGGCGGCGACCTGCCGAAGGACCTGATCGACATCGACTCGACCCCGGCCCAGAACCTGAAGGCGCTGGCCCTGGCCAAGCGGGTCGACGTCGCCGACCTCGTGGTCTGCGTGCTCGACCGGCCGCGGCACCAGGAGCTGATTGCCCGCATCCGCGAAGCCGGCGCCCGGATCATGCTGATCTCCGACGGCGACGTGTCCGGCGTGATCGCGACGGCCGAGGCCGGCACCGGCGTCGACCTGTATCTCGGCACCGGCGGCGCGCCGGAAGGCGTGCTGGCGGCCGCGGCGCTGCGCTGCATCGGCGGCCAGATGCAGGGCCGGCTGCTGTTCCGCAACGACGACGAGCGCGAGCGCGCCAAGCGCCAGGGCATCGAGGACTTCACCCGCGTCTACGGGCTGATGGACCTGGCCGGCGGTGACGTGATGTTCGCCGCCACCGGCGTCACCACCGGCCCGATGCTGCGCGGCGTCCGCCTGATCCCCGGCGGGGCCATCACCCATTCGATCATCATGCGGTCGAAGAGCGGCACGGTGCGCACCATCGAGGCGACGCACAATTTCCGCCGCAAGACCGGGTTCGAGTTCGTCGGCGGCTGAAGGCGGCGGCCATGGCCGCGCCCGCTTCCGAATTCTCGGCGCCGGCCCTGTTCGGCGTCGAGGTTTCGGCCAAGGGCGCGCGCTGGATCGGCCGCGCCGTGGATGACCGGCTGGCGCTGGCCCTCTCCCAGCGCCACGCCTTGCCGGAGATCGTCGCCCGGGTGCTGGCGGCGCGCGGCATCGGCCTGGACGACGCGCCCGCCTTCCTCAATCCGACGCTGCGGGCGCTGCTGCCCGACCCTTCGGTGCTGCGCGACATGGACCGCGCGGCCGAGCGCATCGCCCGGGCGGTGACCGGCGGCGAGGGCATCGCCGTGTTCGGCGACTACGATGTCGACGGCGCCACCTCGACCGCGCTGATGACCCGCTACCTGCGCGCGGTGGGAGTCGAACCGCAGATCCACATCCCCGACCGCATTGCCGAGGGCTACGGCCCGAACGCCCAGGCGCTGGAGAAGCTGCGCGCCGGCGGCGCCGGGCTGGTGGTGACGGTCGATTGCGGCACCACCGCCTTCGATGCGCTGGAGGGCGCCGCCGCCTCCGGCCTCGACGTCGTCGTGATCGACCACCACACGGCGGAGCCGCGGCTGCCCAAGGTGTCGGCCGTGGTCAACCCGAACCGGCTGGACCAGGATCCGGGTCTCGGCCAGCTCGCCGCCTGCGGCGTCACCTTCCTGGCCCTGGTGGCCCTCAATCGCGTCCTGCGCCAGGCTGGCGTCTTCGCCGGCCGGCCCGAGCCGGACCTGATGGCGCTGCTCGACCTGGTGGCGCTCGGCACCATCTGCGACGTGGTGCCGCTGACCGGGCTGAACCGGGCGCTGGTCGGGCAGGGGCTGAAGGTGATGTCGCAGCGCCGCAACACCGGCCTCGCCGCCCTGGCCGATGTGGCGCGGGTGACCGAGACGGTCGACGCCTATCACGCCGGCTACATCCTGGGGCCGCGGATCAATGCCGGCGGCCGCATCGGCCGGGCCGATCTCGGCGCCCGGCTGCTGGCCACCGAGGACAAGGCCGAGGCGGCGCGGATCGCGGCGCTGCTGGACGAGCACAATGTCGACCGCAAGACGGTCGAGGCCGAGGTGATGGCGGCGGCGACCGCCCAGGTCGAGGCGGCCGATGCCGGGCCGGTGATCGTGGTGGCGGGCGAGGGCTGGCATCCCGGCGTGGTCGGCATCGTCGCCGGCCGGCTGCGCGAGCGCTACGGCCGGCCGTCCTGCGTCGTCGGGTTCGAGGGCGGCATCGGCAAGGCGTCGGGCCGCTCGCTGCCGGGGGTCGATCTCGGCGCCGCGGTGATCGCGGCGCGCCAGGCCGGGCTGCTGCTGTCGGGCGGCGGCCACCGCATGGCCGCGGGCTTCACCGTGCGGCAGGAGCGGGTGGCCGAGCTGCGCGCCTATCTGACCGAGCATATCGACGGCCAGGTAGCGGCGCAGCCCGGGGAGCCGATGGTGCCGCTGGTCGAGCTGGACGGCACGCTGGTGGTCGAGGCGGCGACGGTCGAGCTGGCCGAGACACTGAGCCGCCTAGGCCCCTACGGCGCCGGCAACCCGGAGCCGCGCTTCGCCCTGCCGCGGGTGCGGGTGGTGGCGGCGTCGGTGGTCGGCAGCGGCGGCCACGTCGCCTGCACCCTGGTCGGGCCGGACGGCGGCCGGCTGCGGGCGATCGCCTTCCGCTGCGCCGACCAGCCGGTGGGCCAGACGCTGCTGCGCCGCGACGCGCTGCTGCATGTCGCCGGCACGCTGCGGCTGGACCGCTGGAACGGCAACGTCCGGGTGCAGCTGTTCATCGAGGACGTGGCGCCGGTCTGGGGGGCGGAAAGCGCTTGATTTCCACGGCCGCTGCCGTTAGGTCTCTGCGCCGCGCCGACCCCTTCGTCTAGAGGCCTAGGACACCGCCCTTTCACGGCGGTAACACGGGTTCGAATCCCGTAGGGGTCGCCACTTCGGAATGGAACTGGGCACCCCAAACGCCGCCGTCTCCACTCCGGCAGTGGCGGTAAGTGCCCTCAGAAGCTCGCTTTTCGCGCCTGTAATCCGGATTTCCCGGCCTTCAATGACATCAACGCGCTGCGCCAGGGCGCGGCGATGGTCGCGTCGGAATGTTCCATCTACGTTCCGTAGCTTGCGTCGCCCCGCCTGGGCGAATCTGTGGAGCGCGTCCGGCGTTGCCGAGGTGCCGGCTCCCGTGACAAGAGAAGACACTCGGTCAGCATCGGCCCGCGCCTGATCGCGGATCGCGGCGAGTTCCGCCACCCGGTCCTTCAACGCCGGGTCGCTCAGGTCGGCGATGCCATTCTCGATCGCCTGGTAGAGCCGGTTCAGCTTCGCCTCGGCCTCTGTCGCCCGCTTGCGAAGCTCGGTGATACATTCATCGCATCGTTCCAGGAGATGCCTCAGGATCTCCTGGAAGCGCCGCGGATCGAGTAGCCGCCACTCGAGATGATCGATGACCGCACGGTCGAGTTTGTCCATCCGCACGCTCTGGCCCGAGCAGCCCCGATTGCCCTGACGAGCTGCCGTCGAGCAAGTGTAGTGGCGATATCGGCCGCTCTTGCCCGTGCGCAGGGTCATCGGCCCACCGCAGATCGCGCAAAAGCAGATGCCGGTCAATAGGGTCGGCCCGCTGACCACTCGCGCCGCCGTCCATTGCGGGCTGCGCGACCGGAGGATCTTCTGGATCGTGTCGAATTCTTCCTCTGTCACGAGCGGCGGAACGGCGATCTCGACAATCTCGCCCTCCGGCTTCGGCACCCTGGTCTTGAAGTTGAGCTTGTTGAACCGGTGCCGGCCGACATAGCTCGTGTTGGTGAGAACCTTGTGGACCGAAGCAACGCCCCAGCGCCCGCCGCCGCGGGTGCGGATGCTGCCCCCCGCTGCTCGGCGGCGATGATGCGGTAGCCGATCGGAGGCCGAGCGCCGTTCCAATAGCCCTTGCGCGCGTTCTCCTTCATCGCCCGGAAGGTGTGTTTGCCGTTCTCCTTCGACTGGTACTCATCGAACAGCGCCATGATCTGCCGGATCTTGTGGCTCATCGGATCGTCGCCAAGCTCCTGGGTGATCGAGACGAGCCGGACGTTGCTCTTGGCGAGCTTCCGCACATGGGACTCAAGCTGAAACTGGTCCGGAAGAAGCGCGAGAAGGAATGGACGACGATGACATCGAGGCCGACGGCCTGCCGGTGCCAGCGTCGATGAGCCGTTGAAACTCCGGGCGGCGATCATCCGTCGCGTTTGGCCCGACCACCCGCCTTTCGCCACCGGCCGGTTCGTCCCCTTTGCGGACATTCGCGAGCCACCCCGGCTAATCCAGAGCGGACATTTCCGGCGATCAATCAGCGCCCGAAAGCGGCCTCTCCGCATGGTGGCCAGAGCCTCCTCAATCCGGCCAGCCTGGCCAGTCTTCGTCGACCTGGTTGTCGATGCGCAGATCATTATAACTTCCACGAATAGGCCGTCACCCAATCAATATTGGACAGAATATATATAGCCGCCTAAGCATCCAACATAGCGTCGGAGATCCAACCGCACGGAATTTGCCGTTCCGGTGAGTGACATCAGGTCAAGGGAGAGATGCCAGATGGACCCGATCGTCGAAACGACACACGGAAAGCTGCGCGGAACGAACGTCGGCGGGGTCCAGGTCTTTCGGGGCGTCAGATACGGTGACACGACCGCGGGCGAGAACCGTTTCCGGCCGCCGCAATCGCCGCGAAAATGGTCCGGCGTCGAGGACGCAAAACGTCCCGGTGCCTCGGCCCCGCAACTGGTGTGCCCGGAAAACACCGACCCTTTTTTCGCCTGGTACTCCCAGATCGAACCGACGAGGGAGGATTGCCTCTTCCTGAACGTGTTCACACCGGGACGCGGCACCAGCCGCCGGCCGGTGATGGTCTGGATTCATGGCGGCGGCTGGCACAGTTTTGCCGGCACTGCTCCGGGGTTCGACGGCAACGCCCTGGCGCGCAACGAAGATGTCGTGGTGGTCGCGATCAACCACAGGCTGGGCGTCTTCGGTCACCTGGCTCTCGACGGAAACGACGAACGGTTCGCCAATTCGGGCAATGCCGGCCTGCTCGACATCGTCGCGGCCCTGGAGTGGGTGCGCGACAATGCGGACTCCTTCGGCGGCGATCCGGCGAATGTCACGATATTCGGTGAATCCGGTGGCGCATCGAAGGTCGCAGCGCTCTTGTCCCTGCGGCGGGCGAGGGGGCTGTTTCACCGGGCCATCGTCCAGAGCACCGGCAGCGGAATGACGCTTGCGACTCCAGCCGGGGCCGAGGCGTCGGCGGGCGCGTTGAGCCGGGCCCTCGGGCTGCAACGTCTCGATCCGCGGATCATGCAGGGTCTGCCTGTGGAGGTGATCCTTGAAGCGACCAGACGCGCGGGGCCGTTCCGCGGAATGATCGATGGGCGGAATTTCGACGGACATCCCTTCGACGATGCTGCGCCGGAGACAGCCGCGGACGTGCCCCTGATGCTGGGATGCACGATGACCGAGGGAACCTACTACATGCGCGGCGACCCCCGGAACTTCGCTCTCGAGCTCGCCGATGTGCGGCGCCGGCTTGCGCGGTTCCTGGCCGTCGACGAGCAAAAGGTGGAGCAGATCATCGACGTCTATCGGTCGGTGTATCCGACGGCTTCGCCCAGCCGGCTGCTGTTTCTGTGCTTTTCGGACTACATGTTCAAGCGCTGTACCTACCGGATCGCCGAACTGCAGTCCCGGTCGGCCCGCGCGCCGGTCTACGCCTATCACTTCGAGTGGCAGACCCCCATTGAGGGCGGGCGCATGGGTTCGCCTCACACCTGCGAGGTCCCTTTCATCTTCGGTACGACAGCGGCCGCGGCTGCCTGCGTCGGCGGCGGGGCCGACATCCCGGCCATGACACGGCGGATGATGGCGAGCTGGGCCGCGTTTGCGCGGAGTGGCAGCCCGGACAACGCCACGCTTCCCCAATGGCTGCCGTTCGACCCGGTCCGGAAGCGGATGATGCGGCTGGATACCGAATGCACGGTCGAGAGCAATCCGGGCGGTGCAGCCCGCGCCGCCCTGGATGAGTTGCCGCATTTCGGCTACGGCCACTCGATCCCTGCGATCATCGCGGATTGAGGCACTGGATTTTCGCCGGGAGGTCACGGGCTCCTGCCCCTTGTTGGCGTCTCTGGCTATATAACCAATGAGAATCGCACCATGGAGGAGAGGACCCGCGAGCGGCTGCTGAAGAAGTGCCCTCACCTTCGGGTGGTGCTGTCGAGCGACATCGGCCGCCTTGGGCTGCTCGAGCGCGAGAACGCGGCGATCATGAATGCCGGCCTGCTGGCACTCAGCAACCGCACGATGGCGGCGTTCGAACGGGCGCTGACCACGGCCGGCCTCGACTGCCCGTTTTTTATCACCCAGAACGACGGCACGCTGATGAACGCCGAGACGGTGAAGGCGTTTCCCGTGCTCACCTTCGCGTCCGGCCCCACCAACTCCATGCGCGGCGCGGCGTTTCTCACCGGTCTGCACGACGCCATCGTCGTCGATATCGGCGGCACCACCTCGGACATCGGCACGCTGCAGCGGGGCTTTCCGCGCCAGGCGGCGACCGTCGTCGACATCGGCGGCGTCCGAACCAATTTCCGCATGCCGGACGTGCTGGCCCTCGGTCTTGGCGGAGGCTCATTGGTGTTCGAAGCGAGTGATGGCGCGGTCAAGGTCGGTCCGCAGTCGGTGGGTTACCGCATCACCAGCGAGGCCCGGGTCTTTGGCGGGCGCACGCTGACGGCGACCGACATCGCGGTTGCGCTCGGCGAGGCCCGGGTGGGGACGCACCAGGACGCCGTCGGATCGCTCGACCCAGCGCTGCTGGCAAAGGCACGCGCCGAGATGACGGCCATCCTGGAGCGCGGAGTGGAACGATGCCGCATCTCGCCACGGCCGACGCCGGTGATCGCGGTCGGCGGCGGCTCGATCCTGATGCCGGATCGTATCGGCGACCTCGAAGTGCTCCGCCCGGAGAATTTCGCCGTCGCCAATGCCGTCGGCGCGGCCATTGCCCAGATCAGCAGCGAGACGGATCGGATCTTTTCGCTGGAGAACGGCCTGACCCGCGAACTCTGCCTGAAGCAGGCCGAGGACGAGGCGCGCGCCAAGGCGGTGCAGGCGGGTGCGCGAGCCGAGACCATTGAGGTGGTCGAGCGCGAGGACGTGCCGCTTGCCTATCTGCCGGGCAACGCGATCCGCATCAATGTGAAGGTGGTCGGTGACATGGGGGACCTCGATGCCTGAGCGACAGGCGAAGACCTGGAGCCTCGACGAGGCGATGCTCGACGCGCTGGAGATCGGCGCCGGCATCCTCGGCATCGGCGGCGGCAGCAGCCCCTATCTCGGCAAGCTTCGGGCGCGCCAGGTGCTGCGCGAGGGTGGCGAAATGACGATCCTGTCGCTGGCGGAGCTGACGGATGACGCCAGGGTCGTGCCGATCGGCGGCGTCGGCGCGCCGGTCGTCTCCTTCGAGCGCACCAAGGAAGGCCGCGAGGGATTGCGCTGCGTGCGGGCGATGGAAGATCGGCTCGGCATTCGCGTCGACGCCATCGCCTGCCAGGAGATCGGCGGCGCGAACGCCATGGAGCCGCTGATCGTGGCGTCGATGGCGGGCATTCCCGTGGTGGACTGCGACGGCATGGGCCGTGCCTTTCCGGAAATGCAGATGACGACCTATTCCATTTACGGCCATCGCTCGACCCCATCGGCGATGTGCGACCCACACGGCAACGTGGTCATCTTCGACCACGCCATCTCCGAGAAATGGCACGAGCGGATGGTGCGGGCCTGCGTCGTCGCACAGGGCGGCTCGTCGGTCCTCGCCTGCGCGCCGATGGCCGGCGCCTTCGTCAGGCAGCATGCGATCCCGCATTCCTACAGCAGGGCCATCGCACTCGGGAACACCGTCCTCGAAGCCGTCCGCAGCCACGCCGACCCTGTTGCCGCCATTTGCAGCCGTGAGGGCGGGATCATCATCTTCCGCGGCAAGATCAGTGACCTCAAGCGTCACCTGGGCGGCGGCTTCGTGACCGGCGAGGCGACGCTCGCGGGCTTCGACGATTTCGACGGCGGCACGGCCTCGGTGCTGATTCAGAACGAAAACCTCGTCTTCTCGCGCGACGGCGAGGTCGAAGTCGTCGTCCCGGACCTGATCGTCATCCTCGATATCGACACGGGCCAGGCGATCAATACGGAGATGCTGCGCTACGGACAGCGCGTGGCCGTTCTGGCGCTGCCCTCGCATCCGCTCCTGCGAACGGCCGAGGCTCTCGACGTGGTCGGGCCTGCGGGCTTCGGTTTCACCGACCTGACGTGGCGGCCGATGCGCACGAGCAGTTGATCAGAGTTCCCATAACTAAAAAGAATAAAGACAGGAAAAATCAATATTGGACGTAATGATCTGCCCTCGAATAGCATCGACGATCGGTGGCGGGACATCATCGGACCACTGGCCCGAGATCGGCCACTGGAGGTGGTGAATTCAGCAGCCGAAACAAAAACAGCTCCGGCCGAACGGCCGGAAGCATGGCTCAAAACAGGGAACGAGAAGAATGAAGACGACTGGGAATCTCTCGCGAACAGCAGTACGGGTGGCATTCGCTACCTGGGCACTGGCATCCGTCGGAATTGCGGCCGCTGCAGAGCCGGCCGGCTTCAACTCGGACACCGTTGCGACCGATCCGGCTCTGGCTGCCAAGCTGCCGGAACACATCGCCAAGGCGGGCGTGCTGGTCATCGGTGCCGACACGTCCTATGCGCCCTGGGAGTACATTTCCGAGAAGGACGGCCAGACGCCGGAGGGCATTGACGTCGACATCGCCAAGGCGATGGCGAAGACCTGGGGTGTGAAGCTGGATTTCCAGACAGCGCAGTTCGACGCGATCCTGCCGGCACTGGGCCCCAAATACGATCTCGGCATTTCCGCCTTCTCGATCACCAACGAGCGGATGAAGGCGGTGAACTTCGTCAGCTACTTCCAGTCCGGCAGTCTCTGGGCAGTCAAGGCCGGCAATCCGGCCGGCTTTGATCCGAAGGACATCTGTGGGCGCGTGATCGCGATCCAGAGCGGTTCGTTCCACGAGGATCTCGTTCGGCAGGAAAGCGAAGCCTGCGTGGCGGCTGGCAAGAAAACCATCGAGATGGTGCCGTTCTCGGCTCAGACCGAAGCCCTGACCCGTGTCGCGGCCGGCGGGGCCGATGCAACCATTTCGGGTTCCTCGACCATCGGCTACGCCGCCAAGCAGTCCGATGGCCGGTTGGAAACGCTTCGACCCACCGGCGCTTTGGGCGAGTTCGGCCTGAACGGCATCGCCATCGCCAAGAAGGACACGGCGCTGACCGATCTGGTGGCCGAGACCACCAACAAGCTGATCAAGGACGGGATCTACAAACAGATCTTTGCCACTTGGGGCGTAGACGATTCCGCCATTCCCCTCGCCGAGATCAATCCGAAGGTCAAGGACTACTAGGCGATCGTGCGGCCGAGGGTGGCGGAGCAACCGACGTGAACCAGCAAGCAAACCTCTCAATGACGGAGCCGGAGCGCCTGATCGGCGCTCCGGTTCGATCGGCGGGACCTTCCGGCAGTGAAGCCGTTCGTCTCAACAAGGTGGTGCCGCGGCGCCATCCGGGCCGCTGGGTGGCCATCGTCGTCCTGCTGTGGCTGGGAATCCTGTTCGCGCACAACGTCGCCACCAACGAGAATTTCCACTGGGACGTCTTCGCCAGATACGTCTTCGCACCCCAGGTCCTGCGTGGCGTCGGCTGGACCATCCTCCTGACCATCGTTGCAATGGCTGTCGCCATTGCACTGGCCCTGGCGCTGATCATGATGCGGGGCTCCGACAACCCGATCCTGACGGGCGGGGCCTGGTTCTGGATCTGGTTCTTCCGGGGCACGCCGGTCTATACGCAGCTCCTGTTCTGGGGGCTGTTCGCCGTGCTGTTTCCCCGGATATCGCTGTCGATTCCCTTCGGACCGGAACTCTTCGGGTTCCAGACCAAGTTCCTGATCACGCCGGCCGTCGCCGCCATCGTGGGCCTCGGCTTCAATGAATCGGCGTATCTGGCCGAGATCTTCCGCGCCGGTTTCAATTCGATCGACCGCGGCCAGCTGGAGGCGGCGCAAGCCCTCGGCATGCGGCAGGGCCGCATCTGGCGGCGAATTCTCATGCCTCAGGCGATGCGGGTCATCATCCCGCCGACGGGCAACGAGACGATCGGCATGCTCAAGATGACGTCCCTCGTCCTCGCCATACCGTTCACGCTCGACCTGATGTTCGCCACCAACGCCATCGCTAACCGGCTCTATCTGCCCGTGCCGCTGCTGCTCGTCGCGGGTTTCTGGTTCCTCGCCGTCACCAGCGTGCTGATGGTCGGCCAGCACTATCTGGAGCGCCATTTCGGCAAGGGCGTCGATACGATCCGGACGCGGGTGGAGTAGTCGGATGAGCACGACCGCAACCACCGAAACCCGGACCGAAGAGGGCCGGATCTGCGTCCAGCTGCAGGGCATCCACAAGTTCTATGGCGCGGTGCATGCCCTGCGCGGCGTCGATCTTGCGATCCGCCGCGGTGAAGTCTGCGTGGCGATCGGGCCGTCCGGCTCCGGCAAATCGACGCTGCTGCGTTGCATCAACCAGCTCGAGCAGATTTCGGCCGGCCGGGTTTTCGTTCTTGGCGAACTGGCAGGCTATGACGAGATCGACGGCCGCATGCATGTGCTGCCGCCCAAGCGCATCGCCGAACAGCGGCGCCGCACCGGAATGGTCTTTCAGCGGTTCAATCTGTTTCCGCACATGACGGCGATCGGAAACGTCATGGAGGGACCGATCCAGGCGAAGGGCGTTCCGAAGGCTCTGGCGCGTCAGCGGGCGATGGCCCTGCTCCAACGCGTGGGCCTGGCGCCGCTCGCCGAGCGTTATCCGAGCCAGCTTTCCGGCGGGCAGCAGCAACGCGTCGCCATCGCCCGGGCCCTGGCCATGGAGCCCGAGGTCATGCTGTTCGACGAGCCGACGTCCGCGCTCGATCCCGAGCTGGTGGGCGAAGTGCTGGACGTCATCAAGGATCTCGCCGGCTCCGGCATGACCATGATGCTCGTCACGCACGAGATCGGGTTCGCACGGGAAGTCGCGAACCATCTGGTGTTCATGGATGAAGGCGTCGTCGTCGAGGAAGGGGATCCGCGCGAGGTGCTGAGCCGTCCCCGCAATCCGCGCACGCAGGCTTTCCTCTCCAAGGTGCTGTAGCGCCCGAACGATGAACCGTTCCCGAGACAATCAGGCACGACATGACCCATATCGACCATGAGCTGCTGGCCAGGCTGAAGTGGTGGCGCCGTCATCTGCACGAACACCCGGAAGTCTCCGGCAAGGAGATGGGAACCAGCGCCTTCGTCCGCGAGCGGCTGATCGAACTCGGCATACCGCATGTCGGTGGCGTCGGCGGGACGGGCGTGGTCGCCACGCTCAAGCGGGGCGAGTCGAATCGGTCGGTCGGCCTCAGGGCCGACATGGACGCCCTGCCGATCGCGGAGGCCAATGCCTTCGCCCATGCGTCCAGAAACCCCGGCGTCATGCATGCCTGCGGGCATGACGGGCATACCGCATGCCTGCTCGGCGCGGCCGCCGCGCTGGCGCGTGACGAGAGCTGGTCGGGCACCGTCCACTTCGTGTTCCAGCCCGCCGAGGAAAACGGCGAAGGTGCGAAGGCGATGATCGCCGACCAGCTGTTCGAGCGGTTTCCGATGGAGAGGCTCTTCGCCTGCCACAACTGGCCGGGGCTGGAGGCCGGCGTGGTCGCCGTCCACAACGGCCCGTCCATGGCCGCCGGCGGGGACTGGCGCGTGACGCTGAGGGGCATCGCGGGCCATGCCGCTATGCCGCATGCGACCCGGGACCCGGTCCTGGCCGCGGGCCACCTGATCGTCGCGCTTCACAGCATCGTTTCGAGGAATGTCGATCCGCTCGACACGGTGGTGCTGACCGTCAGCTCCGTCAATGGCGGGCTGGTCAGCAACCAGATCCCGGAGATCGTGGAGCTGGTCGGAACGCTTCGGACCTTCAATGCCGAAATTCGCAAGATGGTCATCCAGCGCATGAGCGACGTCATCGAGGGAACGGCGAAGTCCTTCGGCGTCGAAGCCGATTACAAGATCAACTCCACCGGCCGCGTCATGGCCGACACGCCGGAGGAATCCCGCCTCGCGATTCTTGCCGCCGAAACCGGTGGGCTCCGGGTGACGAGAGATATCAGGCCGGCCATGGGCGGCGACGATTTCGCCTTCCTGGTGGAGAATCGCGGCGGCGCCTATGTCCTGATCGGCAACGGCCCCGTCATTGACGGTGGAAAGCTGCACAACGAGCGCTACGACTTCAACGACGAGATCATCGCGCCTGCTGTGACCTGGCTGTCCACCGTCGCCAAGATGGCGCTGACGGAGTGACCGTGGCAATGCGCGCCGGGGCGTCACGCCGCGAGCTTGACCAGTTCATCGATGAAATCCTGAAGGATGAGCGATGGCTGCCGGTTCGGCGGCAACAGCAACAGGGTACGGAAATGGAGCGCCGGCTCGAACGGCCGCAGGCTCAGCCCCTGGTTGAGATAGACCTCAGCCGTGATGCGATTGACCAGGCCGACGCCGATACCCGCCTGGACCATGGCACAGATCGTCGTGGAATAGGGCGTCTCGAGCACGACCTTCGGCCTGGCTCCGGCTTCCGCGAACAGGCGATCGGCCTCCTGGCGGGTGGTGTCCTCCGGGGCGAGGGCAATGAAGTTCTCGCCGTGCAGATCGCTCGGGCGGATCACGGTCAGCTGCTCCAGCCGATGGCCTGCCGGAAGGGCGACCTCCACGCGGTAGCGGGCGAACGGTCGGGCCTCGACGCCTGTCTGGTCGATCTCGTCGGCCGCGAGACCGAGGTCGAACTGTCCGGACGCAACAAGGTCGCGCACCAGGGACGACATCCGCGCCTGGAAGGTGATCGCAACGTTCGGATGTCGTGCGAGGAACGCCTGCAGGGCTTTCGGCATCACATTGGTGCTCAGCGCAGACAGGCAGGCGATGCGAAGCTCGCCCGACCCGAAGTCGCGGATGCGCGCCGCGGCGTTCCGGAGTTGGGCCAGGCCGGCGAAGGTCTGCTCCACCTCCCTGAAGAAGAGCTGCGCCTCCGCCGTCGGAATGATCCGGCCCTTGATCCGATGGAACAGGCTGAAGCCGATGAACCGTTCCAGCTCCTGGATCGCCTTGCTGACCGCGGGTTGGGAGACGCGCAGCACCTCTGCCGCTCGCGACGCCGTTCCGTTGGTCATGACGGCACGGAAAATCTCGACATGGCGGATGTTCATCTTGGTCTGCAGGCCTCTCAATCGATAACCAGATAGAATGATCCACGCCTCTCCTCTCGGCACAAGTAATAGTTTCCTTCACGCGACGAATCCATGAAGGCCAGAAGCAGATGAATGATCTCACCGCATGCGTCGTCACCCCACGGGTGAGCATCGAAGGATTCGACCCGCTGGGCGTTGCGGTGCATCGCGCCTCGACGATCGTCTTCGAGGATGCGGCGGCCTACGAAGCGCGCGGTCAACGCGGCCACAACGGCTACTCCTATGGCCTGTACGGCACGCCGACGACGCGGACCCTGGAAGAGAAACTGACCCTGTTGGAACAGGGAACGAGGACCTTCCTGGCCCCCTCCGGCCAGTCGGCGAACGCCTTGGGCGTGCTGCCGTTTCTCTCGGCCGGAGACAAGATTCTGATCGTCGACACGGCCTACCCGCCGATGCGCGACTTCGCGTTGCGCGATCTTGCCCGAATGGGGGTCCTGGTCGATTTCTACGACCCGCTCTCCATCGATGATCTGGAAAGCCGGCTCGACAGCCGGACCAGGATCGTCTGGTGTGAATCGCCGGGCTCGACCACGATGGAGGTGCAGGATCTGCCGCGCATATCGGCACTGGCCAAGAAAGCCGGTGCCCTGGTCGGCTTCGACAACACCTGGGCGACGCCACTCAACTTCAAGCCGCTGGTGCATGGGGCCGATATCGTCACCGAGGCGCTGACGAAATATGTGTCGGGCCATTCCGACGTGCTGATGGGGTCCATCACCGTCGGGAACGAGACGCTGATCGAGCCGATCCGCGGATTGTTCGGCCGCTATGGCATCGGCGTTTCATCCGACGATGCGTCGCTGGTGCTCAGGGGGTTCGAGACGCTTGGTGTGCGGCTGAAGCATTCTTCGGACGTCGCCCACCGTCTGATGGACCGCATCGCCAGGCACCCCCTCGTCGCCGCCGTTCTCCATCCCGCTCGCGCCGCTTGTCCCGGGCATGAGTTCTGGAAACGGGATTTCCTGGGTGGCAGCGGCGTGTTCGGCATCCTCTTCAAGCCGGAGGCCGCCGCCCATGTCGCCGAGGCAATGAACACGTTTCGGATCTTTGCGATCGGCGCCTCCTGGGGCGGCACGCGCAGCCTTGCCGCGCCGATGCCGGTGAAACCCCACCGCACGGCGACCCAATGGCGAGAAGCCGATCTCGTACTGCGCCTCAACATCGGCCTTGAATCCGAAGAGGATCTTGCGGCCGACATCGATCGGTTTCTCGATCAGCTGGACCGCAGCACGACGGCACCGGAGCGCGCGCTTCGGGCAGCCGACGGCCCTCTGTCTCGCATCGGCTAACGTCGATAGCCAAATGACCTGTCCGGTTCTGGCGCGGAACAGAAGCGTCGATCAGGAGGACGCGGACAACGACGACCGTTCACGGCAGCCGTGACTGAGCCCACACTCCGAAACTGGTGCTTCGGCCGGAGCTCAGAGTGAACATTCGCCAGATCGAGACCTTTGCCGCCGTGATGAAGGCGGGCACCGCCTCGCGCGCCGCCGAGTTGCTGGGCGTCACCCAGCCTGCCGTCAGCCGATCGCTCGCCGAGCTGGAACGGGTGGTCGGCTTCGCCCTGTTCGCGCGGATCCGCAACCGCCTTGTGCCCACGCCCGAGGCGCGGTTGCTGTACCGCGACGTCGAGGCGGCGTTCCTGGGCATCGATACGATCCGCGCTTCCGCCGCCCGCATCCGCGACCGCGGGTCGGGGGAGATCCGGGTGGCGTCGCTGTCGGCGCTCAGCCTGTCGCTGGTGCCGAAGGCGATCCGGATCTTCCGGGACACACATCCGTCCGTCCGGGTCACGCTGCATGTGCTGCTGTCACGGGAGGTCCGCGACCTCATCGCATCAGGGGAATTCGATATCGGCCTCGCCGCCGACGAGATCGACACGACCGGCATCTCCCACCAGCTGTTTCTGTCCCGGGACGCGCTCTGCGCCTTGCCGGTCGGGCACCCGCTGGCTGCGCGGGAGGTGATCACGCCGGCCGACATTCACGGCGAAGCCCTTGTCGCCTATGTGCCCGAGGATCGCGGCCGCCAGCAGCTCGACCGGGTCCTGGAGGCGGCGGGGTCGGTGCCGCGCGTCGCGGTCGAGACCATCTACGCCTCGACCGTCTACGCACTGGTGGCGGAAGGCGTCGGCATCGGCTTCGTCAACCCCTACTCGGTCGCCGGGCTGGACCGAAGCCGGATCGTGCTGCGGCCGTTCGAGCCCGCCATCCACATCAAGTCGCTGCTGATCCTGCCCGCGGACCGGCCGAAGTCGCAGCTTGTCCGGGACTTCATCGGCGCCCTCATGGCGGCCCGCTAGAGACAGCCCCGCTCAGCCCCATCGCGGCCCGGCTGGTATCAGGTCTGGTCATCAACCTATTCACCAGCGCCAGTTGCGCCGGGGAGGTGGCCGTTATCCCATGGAGTGCCGATGCCCGGAGGATGCCGGAAGCGCCGAAGAGCGCACGGTCCCTCCGGAACAGCAAACAGAAATCGACAACAGGCACAAACGGGGAAAGCAATGCATCGTCTCTTCGGCCGACGCGAAGCCGTCGCCCTTCTGGGCGCACTGGGTCTTTTCGGCGTCTCGGCGCTGCGGCAGGGCGCATCCGTGGCGCATGCGGAGACGCCGCCGCTGCAGGGCCGGACCTTCACCGTCGGGATCCACAACCGGGCCCCCTGGGGCTTCCGCGACACCGACGGAAATGTCATCGGCCTGCACCCGGACATCGTGCGGGCCGCACTGACGCCGCTCGGCGCCGCCGGGTTCGACTTCGTCGTCGCTGATTTCGGCGCCCTGATCCCCGGGCTGCTGGCCCAGCGGTTCGACATGGTCGCGTCGGGCGTGGCGATCACTCCGGCCCGGTGCGCGCAGGTGATCTTCAGCGAGCCCGACGTCGCCGTCGGCGACGGCCTGCTGGTGATGAAGGGCAACCCGCTGAACCTCCACAGCTACGCCGACATCACCCGGAATCCGGATGCGCGCCTCGGTGGCGGCCGCGGCACCGAGAACATGAAGAACGCGCTGGCCGCCGGCGTGCCGGAAGGCCAGGTGCTGTACTTCCCGAACAACGAGGCGGTGGTCAGCGCGATGCTCGCCGGGCGGGTCGATGCGGCCACGCTCTCCGCCCCCAGCGTGGCCGGCATCATGGCCGACAAGCATATCGAGGGGATCGAGCGCGCCTTGCCCTTCCAAGGGCTGATCAAGCCGAACGGCAAGCCGGCGTTGCTGTACACCGCCATGGTCTTCCGCCAGGACGAGACGGCGCTGCGCGACGCCTATAATGGCCGACTGGCGGCGATCAAGCAGGACGGCACCCTGCGGCAGATCCTGGCGCGCTACGGCTTCTCCGACGACGACGTCGCTCCGCCGATCAGCACCGCGGACATCTGTGCCGGCAATGGCTGATCCCGCTCGGGAACGCCAGGCATGACCTTCCTCGACGTTCTGGCCGGTATCTTCGAGGGGTTCAGGATCACCGCCGCGGTCACCGCGCTGGGCATGGCCTTCGCCGTGCCCTTCGCGTTCCTCTGCGGCGTGGCCCAGCATTATTCCCGGGGGCTCCCTCGGGCCGCCGTCACCGCCCTGATCGAGTTCTGGCGCAGCACGCCGGTGCTGATCCTGCTCTATGCCTTCTATTATTCGCTGCCGGCCTACGGCATCCGCCTCTCGGGCCTGATGGTCGGGGGCATGGTGCTGGGCCTCAACATCGGCGGTTATGGCAGCCAGGCGGTCCGGGCCGCGCTGCAATCGCTCGCTCGCGGCCAGTCCGAGGCAGGGCTCGCGCTGGGCCTGCGGCGCTGGCAGGTCCTGGTCCTGATCGAACTGCCGCAGGCGATCGGCGCGATGATGCCGACCTTCGTCAATCAGTTCATCCAACTGGTGAAGGGCACGGCGCTGGTGTCGCTCATCACCCTGACCGACATGACCTTCCGGGCGCACGAGATCTCGCAGACCTACTACAACCCGGTGAAGATCTACGTGGCGCTGCTGACCTCCTACTTTCTCATCTGCTACCCCGCGACGATCGCCGGCCGCTGGCTGGAACGGCGCGTCGCCGTGGGGGCAGGGGGCGCGGGCCATGGGATTTGACCCGGCCTTCGCCGCTTCGATCGTCCCGAAGGTTCTGGCCTCGATCGGCACCACCCTGGGCGTCACCGTGCTGAGCTGCCTGCTGGCCGCGATGCTCGGCTTCGTGCTGGAGGTCGTGCGGCGCCGGAACATGGCGACCCGCCTGGGACTGCGCTTCCTGATCGACGTCATCCGGTCGACGCCGTTGCTGGTGCAACTCTACTTCCTGTACTACGTCCTGCCCGTCTACGGCGTCCGGCTGCCGGCTCTGATCATCGGCGTGGCGGCGCTGAGCATCTACTACAGCGGCTACCTCGCCGAAGTGTTCAAGGCGGGCATCGACAGCATCGCCCGCGGGCAATGGGAGGCGGCAAAGGCGCTCGGCCTCGGCACGGCTCCGACCATCCTCCTGGTGATCGCCCCGCAGATGCTGCGGAACGTCGCCGCCCCGGCCGGCGGCTACTTCATCTCGATCTTCAAGTCGACGCCATATCTCGCGATCATCGCCGTGCCGGAGGCGTTCGGATCGGCGATCGACGTCGCTTCGGACACCTTCCGCTACACCGAGCCGATGCTGGTGGTGGGGGCGATCTTCCTCGCCATCGCACTCGTCATGTCGTTCCTCATCAGGCTGCTCGAGATGCGGCTCGCGCTCTCGGTCAAGCGGTAGCAGCCCGCACCGCCGGCGCCTGCCGGACCATCAGCCGGGCGCATCAAGTCATGCCCCCCGCTCAGTGGGCCGCGGCCGCCGGACCGCCTACAACCAGACCCATCCACAGGAGACGCTCATGCACGACCTGACCCGGTGCGTACACCATCCCGCGGTGTCCCATGACGGCTTCGCCAGCCTGGCGGTGCCGACCTACCGTGCCTCGACCATCGTCTATGACGATGCGGAGACCTTCGCGCAGCGCGGACATCGCGGCTTCGACGGCTATACCTACGGCCTGCACGGAACGCCGACGACGCGCACCCTGGAAGCCCAGCTGACCGGCCTCCACGGCGGCGTGCGGACGATCCTGGTGCCGTCCGGCCAGGCTGCGGTGACGGCGGTCATGCTGTCGATCCTGATGCCGGGAGACCGGGTGCTGATCCCCGACCACGTCTACGGCCCGGTGCGTTCTTTCTGCACCGACTACCTGGCGCCGCGGGGAATCGAGCATCTGGTCTACGACCCGCTGATCGGCGGCGGCATCGCCGAGCTGATCGACCGCCGGACCAGGCTGGTCTGGGTGGAATCGCCCGGATCCAACACGATGGAGGTGCAGGACGTACCGGCCATCGTCAAGGCGGCGAAGGCGAAGGGTGCGCTGGTCGGCTGCGACAACACTTGGGCCACGCCGCTGCTGTTCAAGCCGCTGGCGCATGGCGCCGACTTCGCGATCGAGGCGCTGACCAAATATGTCGGCGGGCATTCCGACCTGCTGATGGGGTCGATCACCGTGGCCGAGCTCGGGCTGCGCGAGCGGATCAAGCTGGTGCTGCGCGATCTCGGCATCGGCGTCTCGCCCGACGAGGCGGCGCTGGCGCTGCGCGGACTGGAGACGATGGGGGTCCGCGTCGCCCATATGGGGCGGGTGTCCGAGGCGTTCGCCCGCCGGCTGCTGCATTCGCCGGTGGTGGACACGGTGCTGCATCCGGCCTTGCCCTCCTGCCCGGGCCATGCGGTCTGGGCCCGCGACTTCAAAGGATCGACCGGCGTCTTCAGCATCGTGCTCAAGCCCGGTGCCGAGGCCGCGCTGGCGCCGGCGCTGACCGCGCTGCAGGTGTTTGCCATCGGCGCGTCCTGGGGCGGGACCCGCAGCCTGATCGCCCCGCAGGCGATCGCCGGCGACCGCACGGCCACCCCCTGGACGCATCCGGGGGTGGTGCTGCGCCTGAGCATCGGCCTGGAGGATCCCGACGACCTCTGGCGCGACCTGGAGCGCATGCTGTGCGCGCTCGAGCCGGCGTCCGGCGCCGCAGCCGCCTGATCCAGCCCCATCCCGTCATTCCCGGAAGCCTGCCATGGACACGTCCAGCAAGACCGCCGCCCTCCTGCAGAAGCTGCTGCAGTTCAAGACCGTGAACCCGCCGGGCGACACGGCCGCCATCGCCCGGTTCCTGAAGCAGCAGTTCGAGCCGCTGGGGGCGAAGATCGATCTCGTCCAGGCGCCCCGGGCGGACGGTCCGGTGCATTTCGTCGCCCGGCTCAGGGGCGACGGCTCGAAGAAGCCGGTGCTGCTGGCCGCCCATTCCGACGTGGTCCCGGTCGAGCCCGACCGCTGGAGCGTCGACCCCTTCGCCGGGGTGATCCGGGACGGCTATGTCCTCGGCCGCGGCGCCATGGACTTCAAGGGCGGGCTGGCCGTCTTCGCCCGCGCGGTGATGATGCTGGCCGAGAACAAGGTGCCGCTGGCGCGCGACGTCATCCTGCTGTCGGAGGGGGACGAGGAGAGCGGCCCGCATGGCGCAAGATGGCTCGCCGACCAGCGCTGGGACCTGATCGAGGCGGAATTCGCGCTGAACGAGGGCGGCTGGATCTTCCGCGACGGCCGCGGCACGGCCCGCCAGGTGAACATTACGGTCCGCGACAAGAACACGATCGTGCTGCGCCTGACGGCCCGCGGGGCGCCGACGCATTCCGCCTGGCCCGGCCTGGCGCCGCACACCGCCATCGGCCGTTTGATCATCGCCCTCGCCAGACTGGTGGCGCGTGAGCCGCAGCCGATGATGACGGAGCTGACGCAGGGCTATTTCGCGGCCCTGTCGCGGACCACCGAGCCGCCGCTGGCCGGCTGGTTCCACACCCTAGCGACCAGCCCCGATGCCGCCGCCCGCGAGGCGGCCGGCCGCCGGATCGTGGAGGAGGGGGCCTATCCGATGCTGTGGCACGCGCTGATGCGCAACACCCTCGCCATCACCATGCTGAACGGCGGGATCAAGGAGAATGTGATCCCGGGCTCGGCCGAGGCAAAGCTCAACATCCGGCTGCTGCCCGGCCAGGGGCTGGACGAAGCGATGGCGTATGTCCGGGAGGTGATCGCCGATGACGGCATCCGGATCGATGCGCCGGCCTTCGCCTCGCTCGACGAGGCGCGCGCCGACCTCCATGTCCGGACCAATCGGCCGGCCTCCTCGACCGAGACGGCCCTCTACCGGTCGCTGAAGGCCCATGCCGAGCGTATCTGGCCCGAGGCGGAGGTGACGCCGGCGCTGTTCGAGGCCGGCACGGACGCCACCGCCTGGCGCTTGCGCGGCGTGCCTGTCTACGGTGTATACCCGTATCCGCTCGACAACGAGACCATGGTGCGGATGCACGGCAATGACGAGCGGATCGAGATCGCTGCCCTCGACCAGGGGACCGATTGGGTCTACAGCGTTCTCGTCGACGTGGCGGGACGATCATAGCTGATGCGGTGCTCCGCTGAACGGTGGCATCGCCTCGACCGACGTCCTGCTCTGGCAATCAATCAATGTCCGGTCCTGCGATCCCAGCACATCGTCCGCTTTCGGCGTGCCTCAGTCGAGTTGAGCCAGCCTAGAAGGGCCGGCGGCGCCTCATCTGAGGACGTCCGCTATCGAGAGGCCGACGCGATGTCTCCAATGGCGCCCTCCCGCCAGACCCGCCCGACAGGTTGGGTCGAAGCGGTGCGCGGCTCCACCGCCGACCAGCAACGTCAGGTCGCCGCCTTCGCTCATCCCGGCACGGGGGCGTCGGACAGGCCGACCAGCACCTCGCTGTCACGCCACATCGCGTCGGCGACGTCGTCGCGGCGGGCCAGTTCCGAGAGGTCCGGCCAGGTGATCTTCCCTCGCCGCAGCGCGGCGTAGAGACGGCCCCGGGGCGGGCGTACGTCGCCTTGCGCCAGGCCGGTGAGCGCTGCCGCTGCCGCCCGTGCCGTGTTCACGCCCATCAGGCGGGCCGCGAACGGGGCGCCCGCCAGCCTGCCGGCCAGCCACCAGCCCAGGCGCATCGGCGCCGGGTAGTTACGGACGAGGCCTGTGCCCGGCACCTGTCCGGGGCAGAAGGCCAGGACCGTCCATCCGCGTCCCTCTTCCACGGCCAACCGCGCCAGCCGGCGGGCGGTGAGCAGGTTTGCCAGCTTCGATGCGGCGTAGAAGGCGCGGCCGGCGGTCACCGGCGATGAGCGGTCGACGCCGGAATCCCGTTCGGGATGGGCGAGGAGCCGGGCATCGGCGTGTCGCGGAGGCGGGAATCCCGATCGCTCGGCGGGGTCGTGCGTGCCGCTCGTCGTGATCACCACCCTGGCGTCGTCGGCAAACCGGGGCATCAGCAGACGGAGCAGCAGGTAGTGCCCCAGGTGGTTGGTCGCGAAGCTGAGCTCATGGCCGTCGGCGCTGCGCGCCGTCGGGTCCGTGCTGTGGAGTCCGGCGTTGAGGATCAAGGCGTCGATTGGTGCCTCTGCGATCTCCTCGATCACCCGACTCACGAACTGCCGGACATTCGCCAGGCTCGACAGGTCGAGCGAGAGCATCGTGACTCCGTCCGAGCCCGCACCGCGGGCTCCGACCACGATCCGACGGTCTGGCCTCTGCAGCTGCGACAGCGCGAGTCGACCGAAGCCGGAGGTGCCTCCCGTCATGACTATGGTCCGCATCGATGCCTCACGATCAGAAGGGTGGTCGCTCACCATACGCGCATGTGTGCTCACCCAACGAAGCGCCCATGCCCGCTTTGAGCGATGTCCGCTTCTGCGGTGCCATTGTGCCATGTCCGGTTGCGGCGCCCTTCAGCCACGCCCCACCGACAGGGACGGCGGAAGGTGAAGGTCTGCAAGCGAAAGCTGGAATTGCCGAATGCGGTCGTGGAACTGCATAGAATCGACGTCGATAACCGACCTTCAAGGATCGCGGTGCAGAGCAGTCTAGCGATGTGAAGCGGGGCCGCACCCAGCCATGGAAGCTGATGGTCCAGCGACCGACGCGCACGCGGGTCAATAGCCGGCAGATTTATCGACGACGTTAATCAACGGGTCGCCGGCGACATAGCGCCCGAAATTCTCGACGAAGATGCGATAGCCGCGGGTCCTGGTCGCCTTCGTGGTCGCGCCGTTGTGCGGCGTCACGATGGTGTTCGGGGCGTCCCAGAAGGGGCTGTCGGCCAGCAGCGGCTCCACGAAATGGGCGTCGAGCCCGGCACCGGCGATCCACCCCTCCCGCAGCGCCCGCAGCAGCGCGTCGTCATCCGCGACGCCGCCGCGGGAGAAGCAGATGTAGTGGGCCGTCGGCTTCATCGCCCGGAACTCCGCCTCGCCGAGCATGCCTTCCGTCTCCGGCGTCAGCGGCGCCGTCACCACCACGAAGTCGCATTCGGCCAGGAAGGCATGAAGCTCGGCATGGCGGTACATCCGGTCGAAATGCTCCGCCGGCCGGTCCTGCCGCCGGAGGCCGAGGACGCGCATGTGGAAGGCCCTGGCCTTCAGCGCCAGATCCTGTCCGGAATAGCCCGTCCCGATGATGCCGACCGTCAACCCGTTCAGCTCGCCATGGACGAAGGACTCCCACCGGTGCTCGCGCTGACCCTCGAGCCAGCGCAGGGTGTTGCGGTTCAGGAGCAGCATCAGCATCACGGCGTGTTCCGCCAGCGGGATCGCGCCGTTGCCCTTGCTGCAGGTCAGCACCACCGGGCTGTCGACGAAGGCCGGGAACAGCTGGGTGTTCGGCCCTGCCGCCCAGCTGTGCACCCATTTCAGGCGTCCGGCGCGCGCGAACGCGGCGGGTGACAGGGGGCCGGCGACGATGTCGGCCTCCTCGACCACGGCCTCCATCGCCTCCTGGCGATCGAAGAAGCAGAGGCGGGCGGCGGGGGCGATCCGCCTGAGCTCGGCCATGCGGTCGTCGTCGATGTCCCCGGTCAGGAACACGGAAAGATCGGGATGGCGTGCGGTCATGGGGCCTCCTGGTCGAAGGGTCTCTAGCCGCGCAGCCGAGGCCGCCAGGACCTGGGCTTCGGGGCGGCGGTGGATTCGCGCTCGACCAGGCGCTGCACCAGCATCACCCGCTGCGGGGGCTGGTCGTCGGGCGGGCCGCGATGGCCGGCGCGGGCCAGCAGCAGGCGGACGGCGGCGATGCCCATCTCCTGGCCCGGCATGCGGATCGTCGTCAGCTTCGGCACGATCTGGGTGGCGCAGGCGTAGTCGGCGAAGCCGACGACCGAGATGTCCTCCGGCACGCGGAGGCCAAGCCGGGCCAGCTCCGACACCACGGTGACCGCGACGCCGTCATTGCCGCAGAAGATTGCGGTCGGCTCGAAGCCGCCCTTGACCAGGTCGAGGAAGGCCTGGCGGAAGCTGACATCGCCATGCTCCTCGTCGAAGGCCATTTCGCGATCCTCTGCGCCTTCGACCAGCGACAGCACGTCGCGGAAGCCCCGCAGCCGCTCCAGCCGGCCCGGAAGCCCCGGACGGCCATGGGCGTACAGGAGGCGCCGGTGGCCCAGGCCGGCGAGATACTTGCCGACGAAGGCCCCGGCCTCGGCGTCGGCGGCCCCGATGCGGTCCATGGTGTCGAGCGGCTCGACGAAGCCGCCGACCATCACGCAGGGCAGGCCGCTCTCGCGCGCCGCCTCGACCATCGACGGCTCCTGGGGGCCGACCAGCACGAAGCCGACCGCGGACGGCTCCAGCTCCGCGATGATGCCGTGCTGCTGCGTCCAGCGGACTGCCGTCGGATGGGCCGACCGGGCCGCTTCGGCCTGCGCACCCTGCTGCACATTGATCCACAACTCGCTGTTCGCGATGTCCCGGTCGTGGAAGATGATCTCGATCGACCCCAAGGCCGGCCCGGCCCGCTTCCGCGCCAGATAGCCGAACTGCTCGGCCGTCGTCAGGATGGCCCGCCGCGTGTCCTCGCTGACGCCGGACTTTCCTGCAAGGGCGCGGGAAACGGCGAATTTCGACAGCCCCAGATGGTCGGCGATGGATTGGAGGGTGACGCGGTTCATATGCGGCGAGGTTTCACTTCGATCGGAAGATGCCGGATGCGTCTTCGAATGGTCGATAACCTTTGTGACCGAGCCCGCGCCCTGTCAACCGACGGCGGCTCGATGACCAGAGCAAGAGCCGCAACATACCCTAAAGTTAGGAAAACAGAATAACATCTTGGAATATGAGGGCTCGGTTGAGCTCTGTCCCGACACACAAAAATCCAGCTTTGGAAATCGAGTTCGCCGGATCTCCCGCCGGAATATGCCTTCTGTTGCCGATCTGGCCACCTTGACGGCAAGAAAGCGCTGTGTTTTGTTAGGATAACAAAGATAACAGCGACTGCGCCAGAGGCCGGCCGCGATGTTGTTGGGAGGATGTCCATGCCGCGGCGTGCGCCGGTCTTTGCGTCCTGGTTTTCCCATTCTGCCGGGGTCGCGCACACCGGGCGGGGCGATCGGCGCGGGCCGGGCCCACGGCGGCCATGACCCTCGGACTCAACCAGGAGGTCCCCGCCGCGGCCGGTCCGGAACGCCGCGGCGAGGTGGCTGTCGGGCTGTCGAGCCAGTCCCGGCTCGTCTGGCTGAAGTTCCGGGGGCACAGGCTCGCCTTCTGGAGTGGCGTGCTCCTCCTCCTGATCTATGCCGTCGCGATCCTGGCCGAATTCATCGCGCCGAAGACGCCGGACGCCTACGACCCGCGCTTCACCATGGTGCCGCCCCAGGGCATCCATTTCTTCTATCGCGACGGCGACGGCGCGCTCCGCATCCAGCCGCATGTCTACGGCTTCACCTCGAAGCGCGATCCGAAGACGCTGCGCCGGGTCTTCGCCATGGACGAGACCGTGCGCGTGCCGGTCGGGCTCCTCGTCCGGGGCGAACCCTATCGCCTCTGGGGCCTGATCCCGACCGACCGGCACCTCATCGGCCCGCTCGACCAGGGCCAGCCCTTCTATCTCCTCGGCTCCGACCGCCTCGGCCGCGACGTCCTCAGCCGGCTCGTCTACGGCACCCGGGTCTCGATGTCGATCGGCCTCGTCGGGGTGACGGCGAGCCTCGTCCTCGGCGTCCTGCTCGGCGGCATCTCCGGTTATTTCGGCGGCACGGCCGACGCGGTGATCCAGCGCGTGATCGAGTTCATCATGTCGGTGCCGACGATCCCGCTCTGGATGGGCCTGGCGGCGGCCATCCCGGTCACCTGGTCGCCGGTGCTGGTCTATTTTATGATCACGCTGATCATCTCTCTCATCGGCTGGACCGCGCTGGCGCGCGAGGTGCGCGGGCGGTTCATGTCCTGGCGCAACGAGCCCTTCGTGATCGCCGCGCGGCTCGACGGGACGCGCCAGATGAGGATCATCACCCGCCACCTGGTGCCGGGCTTCACCAGCCACATCATCGCCTCGGTGACGCTCGCCATCCCGGCGATGATCATCGCCGAGACCTCGCTGAGCTTCCTCGGCATCGGGCTGCGCCCGCCGGTGGTGAGCTGGGGCGTGCTGCTGCAGGAGGCCCAGAACATCCGCTCGCTGGCGGAGGCGCCGTGGCTGCTCGCGCCCGGCGTCGCGGTGATCGTCACCGTGCTCGCGCTCAACTTCCTCGGCGACGGGCTGCGCGACGCCGCCGACCCCTATTCGGACTGAGGCGATGGCAGCGCTGCTCAGCATCCAGGGGCTCAAGACCCATTTCGGCACCCCTGAGGGCGTCGTTCGCGCCGTCGACGGCATCGATCTCGAGGTGCACAGGGGAAGCACCCTCTGCGTCGTCGGCGAGTCCGGCTCCGGCAAGTCGATGATGGCGCGATCGATCCTGCAGATCGTCTCGCGCCCCGGCCGGATCGTTGCCGGCTCGATCCGCTTCGCCCGCGACGGGCGCCCCGCGGTCGACATCGCGCCGCTCGATCCCAGGGGCGCCGAGATCCGCGCCATCCGCGGCCGCGACATCGCGATGATCTTCCAGGAGCCGATGAATTCGCTGAGCCCCGTGCATTCGATCGGCAACCAGCTGATCGAGAAGATCCTGCTGCACCATCGGATCGGCCGGAAGGCCGCGGTCGACCGCGCGGCCCAGGCGCTCGACCGGGTCGGCATTCCCGATCCGCGCCGCCGACTGTCCAGCTATCCGTTCGAGCTGTCGGGCGGCATGCGCCAGCGGGTGATGATCGCGATGGCGCTGGCCTGCCGCCCCGCGCTGCTGATCGCCGACGAGCCGACGACCGCGCTCGACGTCACGACCCAGGCCAACATTCTCGAGCTGATCAAGGCGCTGCAGGACGAGACGGGGATGGCCGTCATGTTCATCACCCATGATCTCGGCGTCGTCGCCGAGATCGCCGACGAGGTGGCGGTGATGTATCTGGGCCGGGTGGTCGAGCGGGGCAGCGCCGACCGGATCTTCGCCGACCCGCAGCACCCCTACACGCTGGCGCTGCTGCGCTCGATCCCGAAGCTTGGCGGCCGGCGGGAACGGGGCCGGCGGCTCGACGCCATCGCCGGCATGGTGCCGCATCCGCTGAACCGGCCGCCCGGCTGCCCCTTCAACACGCGGTGCCCGGAAGCGGTGGCGGGCCTCTGCGATCGGGTCGACCCCGAGATGCGGGAGCTGTCGCCGGGCCATTTCGGCGCCTGCCATCTGCGCGGGCCGGCGGGGCAGGCGGGATGATGGCGGATTTGGCGACGACCGGCAGTCGGTCCTCCCTGCTGCAGGCCCAGAACGTCCGGGTGCATTTCCCGATCCGCAAGGGCTTCCTGAAGCGCGTCGTCGGGCATGTCCGCGCGGTGGACGGCATCTCGCTCGCGATCCGGCCGGGGGAGACGCTGAGCCTGGTCGGCGAATCCGGCTGCGGCAAGACCACGCTGGGCCAGGCGCTCGTCCGCGTCATCGAACCGACGGACGGCCGGATCCTCTACCACCGCGGCGCGGGCGACCCGGTCGATCTCGCACATCTCGGCGAGGCCGCGCTGCGGCCCTATCGCTCCGAGATCCGGATGATCTTCCAGGACCCCTTCGCCTCGCTCAATCCGCGCCGGCGGGTGATCGACATCATCGGCGAGGGCCTGCGCAATTTCGGCGTGACCGACGAGGCGGAGGTCGAGGCGCGCGTCGCGGCCCTGCTCGGCAAGGTCGGCCTCCGCCCGGAATACATGTCGCGCTACCCCTATGCCTTCTCCGGCGGCGAACGGCAGCGGATCGGCATCGCCCGGGCGCTGGCGCCACGGCCGAAGCTGGTGGTCGCGGATGAATGCGTCTCGGCGCTGGACGTCTCGGTCCGGGCGCAGACGCTGAACCTGCTGCAGGACCTGCAGGAGGAGTTCGACCTTACCTACCTCTTCATCTCGCACGACCTCAGCGTCGTCGAATACATCTCCGACCGGGTGGCGGTGATGTATGCCGGCCGGATCGTCGAGCTCGCCGAGACCGAGCCGCTGTTCGCCCGGCCCCGCCACCCCTACACCGCCGCGCTGCTCGCCGCGGTGCCGCGGCCCGATCCGCGCATGGCCCGCGCCCCGCGCCGCCTGCGGCTCGGCGGCGAGGTGGCCGACCCGGCCAACCGCCCCACCGGCTGCGCGTTCCATCCGCGCTGCCCCTTCGCCACCGATCTCTGCCGCGTCGAGGATCCCGCCCCGCGGGTCGTCTCGGGGCATCAGGTCGCCTGTCACCACGCGGAAACGCTGGATCACAAGGGAGTGATGGCCGATGCGGCCCGACAAGAACGAGGATTTTCCCCAGGTCGCGACGTCGCCGGCGGGCGATAGGCCGTGGTGGCGGAAGCCCTACCGGATGGTGCAGACCAATCTGCGCCAGACGGACGCGGCGCTTGATCCGAAGGCGGTCGCCCGGCAGACCCGCGAGTTCGGCGCCGACATCCTGCTGTTCAACATCGGCGGCATCTACGCCTTCTACCCGACCGATCTCGAGCTGCAGGAGCGCAACCCCTATCTCCGCGGCGACCTGCTCGGCGAGATGCTGGCGGCGGTGCGGGCGGAGGGGCTGAAGCTGGTCGGCCGCTTCGACATGTCGAAGGCCACCCGCCGGGCCTACGAGGCGCATCCCGACTGGTTCGTCCACAACCGCGCCGGCAAGGCGATCGTCTACAACGGCACCTACCAGGCCTGCGTCAATGGCGGCTGGTACCAGGACTACGCGCACCGGATCCTGCGCGAGGCGCTCGGCCGCTACGAGGTCGACGGCGTCTTCTTCAACATGTTCGGCTATCGCAGCGTCGACTACAGCGGTCACTATCACGGCATCTGCGTCTGCCGGAACTGCCGCGACCGGTTCCGGGAGATGCATGGCCGGGACCTGCCGATGGAGGAGAGCTTCGCCGACCCGGCCTATCGCGACTATCTGGAGTTCCAGGACCGGACCACCGCGGCCCTCGCCGACGACATCTACCGCACGATCAAGGCGGTGAATCCCGCGGTCGCCATGACCGGGCACCGCAACGCCTCCGACCTCATCCGGATGGAGGTGCAGCGCGCGGTCGACCGGCCGCAGCCGGAATGGCCCTACCAGGCCGGCGAGCAGGCGCGGTGGGCGGCGGCCCACGGGCAGGGCAAGACCTTCTCCTCGACCTCGGCCGCCTTCATCGACTTCGCCTGGCGCTTCGTCTCCGAGACCGGCGCCTGCCACGAGCTCCGCTTCGCCCAGCAGCTGGCGAACGGCGCCTCGCTCGACCACTACCTTGTCGGGACCTTCGACCAGGACGACCGGAAGTCGTTCCCGGCCATCAGCCGCCTGTTCCACTGGCACCGCAAGAACGAGAGCCACTACGCGGATCTGAAGTCGGCCGCGCGGGTCGGGCTCTATCACACCTTCAAGACCGGGCTCCATCGCGGCGCCACCGAGACGGCGGATCTCGGCAACGCGCCGTTCCGCGGCGCCTACCGGGCGCTGCTGGAGGCGCGGATCCCGTTCGACATGGTCTCCGACGAGCGCGTCGCCGGCGGCCAGGCTCTCCTCGCGCGCTACGACGTGATCCTGATGCCGAACGTCGCCTGCATCGGCGATGCCGAGGCCGCCGCGCTCGACGCCTATGTCGAGGCGGGCGGCGTGCTCGTCGCCACCGGCGAGACCGGCTTCTATGACGAGCGCGGCGTGGCGCGGCCGGGACAGGCGCTGGCCGCGCTGCCGGTCTCGGATCTACGCGCCCGGCGCCGCGACATGCGGGGCGCCTATTTCCGGATCGGCGCGGGCGAGCTGCCGTCGCTGCCGGACACCGGGTTGCTTTATCTCGACGGCCGCTACCTCCACCCGACCGTCAGGGACGGGGCCGAGACCATGCTCCGGCTGGTCCCGCCGCAGCGCTTCGGGCCGCCGGAGCTGTGCTTCCCCGACATCGAGTCCGACCTGCCCGGGGTCGTCAGCGCTCCCCATGGCCGGGGCCGGGGCGTCTATCTGCCCTGGCTGCCGGACTGGCTCTACCACCGCGACAGCCTGCCCGATCACCGCGAGCTGATCGCCGATCTGATCCGCCGGAACGCGCCGCCGGCGCCCGTCGTGCTGGACGGGGCCGGGCCGGTGGAGCTGACGGTCCACCGGCAGGCGACCACCGGCCGTTGGCTGGTGCATCTCGTCAATTTCAGCGGCCAGCGGAACAACCTCTACGAGGACCCGGCGGCGATCCACGGCCTCCGCCTCGGCATACGGACCGGGACGGTCGGCCGGGTCCGGGCGCTGGGCGTGGATCGCGAACTGGCGCCGGAGGCGGCGACCGGGGAGGCGGATCGGATCTGGCTCGCGCTGCCGCCGCTCGGCGCCTTCGAAGCGATCTCGATCGAGGTTTCGGAATGAAGCCGCCCCCGGACGCGCCGCCCGGCGCGTCCGGGGGCCAAGACAGGGAGGGAGGACGGTCTTGCCATCGACAGCAACGAGGGAAGCCCCAGGGAGACGTGAGATGACGATCTTCGCGACGTTGAGGGCCGCATGGCGCCTGTCCTGCGCCGCCGGCCTGGCCGTCCTGCTGCTGGCCGCCGGCCCGGCGGCGGCGCAAGCCTACAAGGAGGCGCCGATCCTGGCCGAACAGGTGAAGGCCGGCACGCTGCCGCCCGTCGCCGAACGGCTGCCGGCCGAGCCGATGGTGGTGAAGCCCTACAAGGACATCGGCCGTTACGGCGGGACCTGGCGGCTGTCGATGGCCAGCGCCAGCGACATCAGCAGTCTCGTCCGCACCATCGGCTACGAGAACTTCACCCGCTGGAAGACCTGGTCGCCGGATGTCGCGCAGAAGGACATCGTGCCCGAGGTCGAGATGAACGTCGCCAAATCGGTCGACATCAGCGAGGACGGCAAGGTCTACACCTTCCACCTCCGGCCGGGGATGAAATGGTCCGACGGCCAGCCCTACACCGCCGACGACGTCATGTTCTGGTACGAGGACGTGTACTCGAACCAGGAACTGCTGCCGACCAAGCCCACCTGGTCGGTGCGCGGCGGCAAGCCGCTCGTCGTCGAGAAGATCGACGACACTACCGTCGCCTTCAAGTTCGCCGAGCCGAACGGGCTTCTGCTGCAATGGCTGGCGACGCCGGCCAATGACGAGGAGGCCAATGTGCCGACGGCCTATCCGCGGCACTACCTGCAGCAGTTCCACAAGAAATACGCCCCGGATGTGGAGCAGGCGGCGCAGGCGGCCGGGCAGCAGAACTGGGTCGGCTTCTTCCATTCCAAGGCCGATGCCTGGCGCAACCCGGACCTGCCACGGCTGAACCCCTGGATCGTCTCGGCCGGCATCGGCCAGGGCAGCGGCAACAAGGTGGTCGCCCGCCGCAACCCCTATTATTTCAAGGTCGATCCCGAAGGGAACCAGCTGCCCTACATGGACGAGGCGACGATCGACATCGTGGCTGACCCGCAGGTCATGCTGCTGAAGGCCGCCAACGGCGATTTCGACATGGTGGACAGCTATATCGGCTTCGTCACAACGCCGGAGAACAAGGCCGTCTTCTACGACAACCAGGAACGCGGCAACTACGATTTCTACGACGTGCTGCCGAACCGCGCCAACCTGATGATCGTCTCGCTCAACCTGACCGACAAGGACCCGGTGAAGCGGCAAGTCTTCGGCAACATCGACTTCCGCCACGCGCTGTCGATGGCGATCAACCGGGACGAGATCATCGAGCTCGTCTATCTCGGCCAAGGGCGCCCGTACCAGGTGGTGGAACGGCCGGAATCGCCGCTGTTCGACGAGAAGATGGCGACCCAGTTCACGCAGTACGACCCGGCGGCCGCGAACGCCCTGCTCGACAAGGCCGGGTTCGACAAGAAGGATGCGAACGGCATCCGGCTCGGCCCGGACGGCAAGCCGATCCAGGTCACCATCGACATCTCGGTGCTGCGCCAACCCTGGATCGACACCGCGGAGCTGATCAAGCGCTATTGGAAGGCGGTCGGCGTCGAGCTCTTCATCAACACCTCGGACACCACGGCGCTGAACCAGCGGGTCGAGAACAACGACCATGAAGCGGCCGTGTGGTCGGCCTCCGGCGGCGCCGACACGCTGTTCGATCCGAAGTACTTCTTCCCGTCCTCCTGGGCCTCCTTCTACGCCACGACCTGGGGCCAGTGGTATTCGAAGGACGCGCATCCGGAGGAGCCGCCGGAGCCCGCCAGGCGGCAGATGGCGCTGTACGACGAGATCATGGCCACCATCGATCCCGCGAAGCGCCTCGACCTCATGAAGCAGCTCATGGCGATCACGGCGGAGCAGTTCTACACCATCGGCATCATGCAGCCGACGACGGATTACGGGATCATCAACAAGCGGCTGAAGAACGTGCCGCCGGTCCTGCTCGCCAGCACCGAATACACCCATCCCGGCGCGGCGAACCCGGAACAGTTCTACTTCACAGCACCGTAGAGCGCCGCCGGACCGGCCCTCCCCTCGGCCTGCGGGCGAGGGGAGGGCCGGCTGATCGGATCTGGAGGAACGGCCATGGTCTCGTTCATC
Organism: Inquilinus sp. CA228; assembly: GCF_052078665.1. NCBI lineage: Bacteria > Pseudomonadati > Pseudomonadota > Alphaproteobacteria > Rhodospirillales > Rhodospirillaceae > Inquilinus > Inquilinus sp. CA228. The sequence continues at coordinate 90,100 of NZ_JBQJIK010000022.1, forward strand.
GCCCATCGTCTGGTCCACATGGTGCTGACGGTCGCGGCCATCTCGGTCATGACCTTCATCATCATCCAGCTGCCGCCGGGCGACTTCGTCACCGCGATGGTGAGCGAGCTGAACCTCCAGGGCACCACCATCGACCCCGGGGCGATGGCGGCAATGCGGGCCCGCTACGGCCTCGACGATCCGATCTACGTGCAATACTGGAAATGGATCTCGAACATCATCCTGCATGGCGATTTCGGCTATTCCCTGGAATGGCGCCGCCCGGTCGCCGATCTGCTGTGGAACCGGCTGGGCCTGACCTTCGTCCTCGCCTTCGTCACGCTGCTGTTCATCTGGGCGGTGTCGTTCCCGATCGGCGTCTACACCGCGGTGCGGCGCCGGACGGTCGGCGACTACCTCGCCACCTTCATCGGGGTGATCGGGCTCGCCATCCCGAACTTCCTGTTCGCGCTGGTGCTGATGTATGTCGCTTTCCGCTATTTCGGGCAGGGCATCGGCGGGCTGTTCTCGCCGGAATACGAGAACGCGCCCTGGAGCTGGGGCAAGGTGGCGGATCTCGCCAGCCATCTCGTCATCCCGACGATCGTGCTCGGCACCGGCGGCACCGCCGCCCTGATCCGCATCCTGCGGGCCAATCTCATCGACGAGCTGGGCAAGCCCTATGTCACCACCGCGCGCGCCTATGGCCTGCCGGAGCGGCGCCTGCTCCTGAAGTATCCGGTGCGGATCGCGCTCAACCCCTTCGTCAGCACGGTCGGCTGGATCCTGCCGACCCTGGTCTCCGGCGCCACCATCACGGCGGTGGTGCTGAACCTGCCGATGACGGGACCGCTGCTGCTGCGCGCGCTGATCGCGCAGGACATGTATCTCGCCGGCAGCTTCATCATGATGCTGAGCGTGCTGACCGTGATCGGGACGCTGCTGTCAGACCTGCTGCTCGCGTGGCTGGATCCGCGCATCCGCTATGGGTGAAGGCGACTTTCATAAACCGTAAGAATCGGCGGCTGCGGGCCTAAATCGAATCCTTGCTGGTCAGAATAGTGCTGACGTGGACGTTTGGTGTTGTGCTCATCGCTTCCGATACCGCAGTTGTCCGGTTGCGGATCGCCGCGGGTCTGTCTCGTTACGGCGCGCTTCAGCCAGGCCGCGCATCACATGGCAAAGGACCTGACCGAGGATTGAGCGTGAAAATCGCGCGGCGCAATCACGCGCCGCCGGCGATGACGCGCAGCGATCCGGGGCGCCGCGCCAAGGTAAGCCAATCGCGATCGAAAAGGTCCGCCAGCGCGCGGTACGCCGACACGGGAATCTGGTCGAAGCCGTCGCTGCTTCCGTTGAGGAACTCGGCAAGACGGAGGTCGACGGCCCTGGCGTCGCCGACGTGCAGGCCGAACTGAGCCAGGTCTTCGGCCACCGAACCTTGCCGCGGAAGATAGGCATCGATCGAACGCAGCCGCGGGTTCGCCGCGGGCAGCCGCACCAGGACGATGCGTGTCACCGAGGGTTGGGCATCGGGGCTGATCAGGGTCGTGCCGAACATCAATCCGCCCAGGACGCTGGCGGGCGGAGCCGCCGGGAACAGGCTGAAGGTGATGACTTGCGTGTCGCCCGCTACGTCGCCGACCTGGATATGCAAACCCCGCTTGGAGACGAACATGGCGCCCTTGAGCGCCAGAGCGCCGGTGGGCAGCACCTCGGTGTAGGAGACCGGCAGCCGATCGGGACTCGATTCGACACCGACGGTCAGCTCGCTCCGGATGAGCCGACCGCGAAAATAGGGCGACCAGGCGTGTGAGTAGCAGACGAACGTGCCGGCCAGTTCGACGGATCCCGATTTGTTGCGGCGGCTGGCGGACTCCTCGAGGTGGTGCAGCAGATCCTCGCGGTCACGGCCGTGGCGGACACAGACCTCGTCGAGGAACGCCTCGGCGTCGCAGTCCGCGATCCATTGGCCGGGCCGATCCAGGCCGAGCACCTTGGACCAGTCCTCGTAGATCTGCCGCTCGCGCGGCTGGGCACGGCCCTGCAGCCATTTGTAGGCGCGGTCGACATCGAACGGCGTCGCCGGATTGATGCGCCGAAAGGCGGCGGCGAGATCCTTGTGCGTGGCCACACCCAGTACGGCCGCGGTGAGACGAAACTTCCGATCGATGTCTCGTGCCACTCGAGTTTCCTGCTGACGGGACGCTTGCCGATTTCCGACGCCATATTGGCATATTCCTGGAAAAGACAAAGAATTCCGGCGCGTTCCAAACGCGAAGGGTGCTGTTCCCGCCTGCACTGCGGCAGATATGGCCTGGGAAAGTGCACCTGAGTGGGGGCGGAATTGATTATCGGTTTGCAGAGTCACGGCCGCGCAACGATGCGGGCACTCCTTGACGGCACTTGTCTCTCGGCCCCCGTCAAGCGCCTGGCGCCGGCCGCGCTGCTCGCCATGGGCCTCGCCGCGGGCGTCTCGTGGCCGGCCGGCCCCGCATTTGCCGCAAACTTCAACGTCGCCAATGACGGCCAGCTGAGGAGCGCCATCAGCAGCGCCGGGAATGGCGACACCATCACCTTCATCGGCAACATCACCCTCGGCAGCAACCTGCCGACGGTGACCAAGAACGTGACCGTCAACGGCGGACTCTTCACCCTGTCGGGCGACAACAAGTATCGCGGCCTGTTCGTGCAGTCCGGCACGGTCGCGATCAACGATCTCGCCATCAAGGATGCGGTCGCCCAGGGCGGCAGAGGCGGAAACGGCGAAGAGGGCGGCGCCGGCGGCGGCGGCGGCGGACTTGGTGGCGCGCTGTTCGTCGCCACCGGCGCCCAGGTGACGGTGAGCAATGTCAGCGCGCAGAACGGCTCGGCGCGCGGCGGCAATGGCGGCAACAGCGGCACCGGCACCGGCAGTACCAGCGGTGGCGGTGGCGGGTACTGGATCGCCGGATCCGATGGCGGCGACGCCGGCTTCTTCGCGAGCGGCGGCGGCGGCACTGGCGGCGGCGGCGACGGCTTCCAGAATCAAAGCGGAGCCAACGGCGGATTTGGCGGCGGCGGGGGCGGCAGCGCCAGCGTCTTCGGCGGCACCGGCGGGTTCGGTGGCGGCGGTGGTGGCGGCAGCGGTGCCACCACGATGCCCGGTGGCTTCGGGGGCGGCACGGGCGGCGCCGGCGCATCCGGCCTCGGCGGTGGCGGCGGCGGCGGCGGTGGACTTGGCGGTGCGATCTTCGTCCAGCAAGGCGGAACCCTGAGCCTGGCCAGCTCGATCAACGTTTCCGGAAACACGGTCGCCGGTGGCAGCGGCGGATCCGGCCACACCCGCGGCCAGTCCGGCGCAGGCGTCGGATCGGGACTCTTTCTCGGCGGCAACGGGACGCTGAACCTGACTCCCGGTGCCGGGCTGTCCCAGGTGATCAGCGACGCCATTGTCGATCAGACCGGCGCCGGCGGCACCGGCGCCAATGCCGGCAGCTGGTCGCTGGTGAAGGACGGCGCGGGGACAACGATCCTGACCGGGGCCAACGCCTATTCCGGCGGAATCACGCTCAAGGCCGGTGTCCTGCAGGGCAGCACCGCCGGCCTGCAGGGCAACATCCTGAACAACGCCAGCGTGGTCTTCGACCAGGCCGGCGCCGGCACCTATGCCGGCAACCTGTCGGGCACCGGCGCCCTCACCGTGCGCGGCTCCGGTGCCGTCACATTCAGTGGAACCAACACCTATTCGGGAACCACGACGGTCAGCAACGGCGGCACTCTGTTGTTCAGCTCCGATGCCAACCTGGGCGCCGCGGGCAATGGCATCAGTCTCAACAACGGCACGATCGGGGTTGGTGCAGGGGAGGGAGGACAGGTCTTCAGCCGACCCGTCACGATCACCGACACCGGAGGGATCTCCGTTGGAGACAATGTGTCGAACCCTGTGACCTGGAGCGGCCAGATCAGCGGCGGCAGGCTGGGCAAGACCGGCCTTGGCACGCTGATCCTGTCCGGGGTCAACACCTATTCCGGCGGCACGGTCGTCGGCGGCGGCACCCTGTCGTTCACCTCCGACGCCAATCTGGGCGCGGCCGGCACGATCATCACGCTGGAGAATGGCGGGCAGATTGGACCGACCAAGGATGCGGTCGCGGGCCTCACGATGGGCCGCCCCATCGTCCTGGCCGATCGGGGCGCCATCACCCTCGGGGTCAATCCTCTCACCTGGGCCGGCAACATCACCGGCAATGGCCAGTTGATCAAGGGCGGCCTCGGCGTGCTGACGCTCTCGGGACTGACCAATACCTACAACGGCGGCACATTCGTGGCGCAGGGTACGCTGCAGATCGCCTCCGACGACAAGCTCGGCCTGGCGGGGACGCCCATCACCCTGATCAACGGGGGTAACCTCTGGGCAGCCGGGACCTTCGCCACCCCGCGGCCCATCACGCTGCAGAACGGGGGCGGCGCGTTCCAGGTCGACGCCGGCCAGACCCTCACCCTGAGCGGGACCCTCCAGGTCGCCGAAGGAAGCAGCATCACCAAGATCGGCGCCGGCACGCTCGTCCTGGCGGGCACCAGCAGCTATACCGGGACCGTCTTCCAGAACGGCGGCACGCTGCAGGGCAACACCTCGACCCTGCTCGGCAACATCGCCTTCGATGCCAATGCGCAGAACACGATCGCGCGATCGGTCACGTTCGACCAGGCCGCGGACGGCAGCTTTGCCGGCACCATCATCGGCATCGGCAGCCTGGCCAAGATCGGCACCGGCACGCTGATCCTGGGCGGCGACAACAGCTACAGCACCGGCACCACGGTCTCGGCAGGGACCTTGCAGGGCACGAGCAAGAGCCTGCAGGGCGCCATCGCGAACAACGCCGCGGTGATCTTCGACCAAGCCTTCGACGGCACTTACGCCGGCAACATGACCGGCTCCGGCACGCTCACCAAGAACGGCACCGGCAAGCTCAATCTCACCGGCACCAGCAGCGTCGGCGGCGGCACGACCATCAATGCCGGCGGCTTTGCCGTCAACGGTCACCTGGCCAGCAACGTCACGCTCAACAAGGGCGGCACGCTCAGCGGCACCGGCAACATCACCGGCGACATCACCAACAATGGCGGCACGATCAGCCCGGGCAACTCGATCGGCCATCTGACGGTCAACGGCAACTTCACCTTCAACGGCGGCACCTACGAGGTCGAGGTCGATCCCCAGGGCGACAGCGACCGCGTCAGCGTGGTCGGCGCCGGCCACGCGGTGAGGATCCATACCGGCACGCTGCTGGTCGTCCCGCACGCCGGCACCTACACACCCGGCACGAAATACACGATCATCACGACCGAGGCCGGCGGCAACGTCTGGGTCGGCGAGCTGGCCGGCGGCGTCGGGTTCCTGAAGCCGGAGGCTTCGCTCGATCCCGATCTGCACAGCATCTACCTCACCCTGGCGCTGCCGTCCGACGCCTTCCGCTCGGCCGGCCGGACCGACAACCAGCAGGCGGTCGGCGGCGCGCTCGATGCCATCGCCGCCGGCGGCGATGTCGGCGGCCTCGTCACGACGATGGCCAACCTGCAACCGTCACAGGGCGCGGCGGCATTGCAGGCGCTGAGCGGCCAGCCCTATGCCGATTTCGGCACGGTGAACGTGCAGGCGAGCCGACTGTTCATGAATGCGGTCGGTCGCCAGATGGCGGCCAACCGCGGCGCCGGCCTCGGCGCGCCTCCGAGCGTGGCGCTGGCCGAGGCGTGCGAGGTCGCCTGCGACGCCGATGCCGTCACATCGTCGCGCTTCTCCGCCTGGCTGGGCGGCATCGGCAGCACCGGCGGCGTCGACGGCGACGGCAATGCCGCCGACCTCTCCTACACGCTGGGCGGCACCGCCTTCGGCGTCGACTATCGCCTCGACCCGCGCCTCCTGCTCGGCATCGCCGGCGGCTACGTCGGCGGCTCGCAGTCGGTCGACGGCTTCCGGGGCGACGGCCACACCGATGCGCTGAGCGTCGCTCTCTACGGCTCCTTCACCCAGGGCGCCTTCTATGCCGATGCGCTGGCGGGCTACGCCAATGCCTCCAACGACATGCAGCGCAAAGTCTCCCTTCCGGGGATGGAGAGTGGCAGCGCCAGCGGCGACACCAGCGCCGACCAGTTCCTCGGCCAGATCGAGACCGGTTACAGGATCGGGCTGGGCTTCCCGGCCGACACGTCGGTCACCCCCTTCGGCCGCCTGCAGATCGCCTCGGTCCATCAGGATGGCTTCACCGAGAAGGGCCGGAGCGACTTCAATCTCGACGTCGAGGCGCAGACCACCACCTCGGTGCGCACGACGTTCGGCGCCGACCTCGCCGCCGGCTTCGATCTCGGCGGCGGCTGGCCGCTGGATGTCGGCGTGCGGGTGGGGTGGATGCACGAATTCGCCGATACGGACCGGCCGATCACGGCGGCCTTCGACGAGGCATTCGGTCCGCGGTTCACGGTGTCCGGCGCCACGGCGGCGCGCGACAGCGCCGTGATCGGCTTCTCCGCCGCAACGGAGATCGCCGACAACACCTCCCTGTCGGTCGGCTACGACGGCGAAGTCGGTGGCAGCACCGACAACCATCAGCTCAGGGCGGTCTTCCGGCGGACCTGGTGAAGCAAATGGGCAGCACTCGAAGAGACGTCATCGGCCTGGCGTTCGGCGGCATCGCCTTCGCCCAGATCGCGGTCCCCACCGCGGCGCAGGCACAGTGCAACTCGAGCAGCAATCCGCCTCCGGCGCCTGGGCACACGGCGAGCTTCTCGAACCAAACCTTCGGCCCAAGTAACCCTTATCAGGTGATCTCGCAGGGTATCACCGGCTGCGTCGGGCCTGATGGAGGCTTCGACGAATCCGGCGTCGATGGCAGTCCGGGACAGGCGGGTGGGCAGATCAGCGGCACCAACACTGCCCTGACCATCATCGGTGGCGCCGAGTCTGTCGGCGGCATTTCGACCTTCGGCGCGTACATCGCCAGCGTGGGCGGAAGTGGTGGCGATGGCGGTCAAGCCGGCTCGACCTGGTCGGACGGCATTCAGGGCGGCGATGGCGGCGCCGGCGGGGTGGGCGGCAACATTACCATCGGGTTTAACGGCACCTTCGTTCCGGATTCGCAGAACGATCCGGCGTCTTACGGGCTCTACGTGTCGTCCGCCGGCGCCGCTGGCGGCAACGGCGGAAAGTCCGGCTATTCGGGGACCTTTTACAAGCAGGCGGGCGCTGGCGGGCCAGGGGGGGCCGGCGGCTCGGTCGCGCTCACGGCAAGCGGTTCTATCCGGGCGGATTATGCCGGCGTTCTGGCGCAGTCCGGCGGCGGTTCGGGCGGGACCGGAGGCGATTCCGACTCCGAAGACAAGCTCGACACCACGCTGGGCGGCGATGGCGGCAATGGCGGTCAGGCGGGGTCAGTGACGCTGAATTGGTTGAGCGGCACCGTCACCACCTCGGGATTCGGTTTGCTTGCCATCGCCGATGGCGGGGCCGGCGGCTCCGGGGGCAATGCAGGTTCGGGAGAAGGCAGCACGGGGGGCGATGGCGGTGCGGGCGGCAATGGCGGGGCAGCCAGCCTGTTGCTCACCGGCGGCGCGGTCACCGTCACCCTGGCCCCGCCCCGTTCGGCGGGCGCCGGCCTCTATGTCTCGACCATCGGCGGCGATGGTGGCAACGGCGGAACCGATAGCACCGGGATTTCGGAGGACGGCGGCAGCGGCGGGAATGGCGGGGGTGGCGGGAATGCCAGCGCCACCGTTCTCGGCTCGGTCACCTATTCCACCGAGATCGGCGGCCAGGGCCAGGGCGTCCTGGTTCAGTCCAACGGCGGCGCCGGCGGGGCCGGTTCCGATGCGGGTGGAATTGTCGGCCAGGCGGGCGGCGGCGGATTCGCCGGCGCCGGCGGCGGTGCCACCTTGATCCTGGGCAACACCGCGAGCCAGGGCGCCGTACGAACCTCGGGGGCTTTCGCCCATGGCACCCTGGTGCAGAGTGTCGGCGGTGCCGGCGGCAATGGCGGCAATGCGAGTTTCAACGCCGATGGCGGCGCCGGGGCAGCAGGCGGGAATGGCGGCGCAGCCGTGGTCAAGGCGCCCAACGGCTCGGTGATCGCCACCGGCAAGAACGCCATCGCGATGGTGGCGCAAAGTGTCGGCGGCGGCGGCGGCGTGGGCGGCGACACCAACGACATCTCGATCGGCACCCAGATTGCCATCGGCGGCAATGGCGGTCTCGGCGGCAACGGCGGAGTGGTCAGTATGGACCTGGCCGGGGGCGTGTTCGCCTCCACCAGCACGCTCGGCGGCGCGGGCATCCTGGCCCAGAGCATCGGCGGGTCCGGTGGGGCCGGCGGCAGCGCGGCCTCGACGGGCGTCGGCTTCTTTTCGATGACGATCGGCGGCGACGCCGGCGGCGGCGGCGTCGGCGGCCTGGTCAGCGTCGCCAACAAGTCGCTGATCACCAGCTATGGCGATCATGCGGCCGGCATCCAGGCGCAAAGCATCGGCGGCGGCGGCGGGAAGGGGGGCGCGGCGTTCACCTTTACCGCCGGCGTCCTTCCGGCCGTGGCGGTCGCGGTCGGTGGCCGCGGCGGCAGCGGCGGCCCGGCGGGGAACGTGTTCGTCAACAACAGCGGCCAGGTCACGACCTACGGCGCGGATGCCACCGGAATCCTCATTCAGAGCATCGGTGGCGGGGGCGGAACGGGAGGGGCCGCGGCTGCGCGGGCGGTCGATCTCTCGCCGAGCAAGTATGTCCCCGCCATCTCGATCTCGGTGGCGACGGGCGGCCAGGGCGGGACGGGCAACACCGGCGGCAAGGTCTCACTCGACAATTCGGGGCTGATCACCACGGCCGGTGACGGCGCCATCGGGGTGATGGCGCAATCGATCGGCGGCGGCGGCGGCACGGGTGGCGACAGCACGGCAGCGTCCTATTCCGGCGGCAGCCAGGGCGGCCTTACGGTTTCGGTCGCGGTGGCGGTCGGCGGCTCCGGGGGCACCGGTGGGACCGGCGGCGCGGTGACGGTGACCAATGAGGGTCTCGTGGCTACAATGGGCCAGGTTGCCTACGGTGTCTTTGCCCGAAGCGTTGGCGG
>NZ_JBQJIK010000023.1:0-98695 GCF_052078665.1 Inquilinus sp. CA228
GGCGCCGATCCCGCGGCGGCGCTGGCCTCGCTGCTGGCGGTGGAGGCCGAGGCCCGCGCCGCCGGCCGCGGCCTGTGGGGCGATCCCGGCCTCGCCGTGCGGCCGGCTGAGACGCTCGGCCGCGGCGACCTCGACCGGTTCCAGATCGTCGAGGGCCAGGTGCAGCGGGCGGCGCTGGTGCGCGGCCGCGCCTACCTCAATTTCGGCACGGATCCGCGGCAGGACTTCACCGTGACGGCGTAGCCGGAGCTGGTCCGCCGGCTGGAGGCGGCCGGGCAGGACCTGACGGCGCTGCAGGGCCGGCGCATCCGGGTGCGCGGCTGGCTCGACTGGTCGGGCGGGCCGCGCATCGCCCTGGTCCGGATCGAGCAGATCGAGAGGCTGGATTGATGATTCGCCGCGACCTTCTCCTGGGCCTGATGGCGACGCCGTTGCTGCCCCGTCCGGCGCATGCCGACACACCCGAGGCGCAGGAGATCCGGGCGGCCTTCGGCGGTCCCTACGCCGCGCCGGCTTTGCGCGACAATGTCGCCCGCATCGCCCGGCGGGTCGCGGATGCCGAGACCGGCGGGCGCCTGAAGGTGACGGTCGAGCTGCTCGATTCCGACCAGGTCAACGCCGCGGCGCTGCCGGATGGCCGTCTGCTGGTCAATCGCGGCCTCTTGGCCCTGGCGCGCAGCGAGGCCGAGCTGGCCTCGGTGCTGGCGCATGAGATCGGGCATGTCGTCGCCGGCCACGCCAGGTCGCGCGAAGCGCGGCCGCCGGTCGACCCGGCCATCGCCGGGCTGGCCGAGATCCAGGCCGAGGCCGCGTTCGACCGGGCGCAGGAGCAGGAGGCCGACCGGATCGGCATCGAGGCCCTGGCCCGGGCCGGCTACGACCCCGCGGCGGCGCCCGCCTTTCTGGCCCGGCTCGGCGCCGCCCAGCGCCTGGCCGCGACCCTGTCCGGCCGGCCGGAGCTGGCGACGGCGGCGATCGGCGGCGGCGACCATCCGGAGACGGCGGAGCGGATCGCCGCGGCCCGGGCGCGGGCGGCGGCGCTGCCGCGCGGCGAGACCGGAGAGGCGGCGTGGCTGGACGCCGTCGACGGCCTGCCCTGGGGCGAGGGGCCGGGCCAGATCGCGTTCCGCGGCCGGGCGGTGATCGACCCGGCCGCCCGGTTCCGCTGGGAGGCGCCGCCGGGCGTTCTGCTGAGCCGGCGGCGGCACAGCGTCCTGGGCTCGGGCCCGGACGATTCGGTCATCGTCTTCGACCATCTGATGCGGCCGGAGGCGCCGCCGGCCCGGCCCGCTCTCGAGCAGTGGGGCGAGGCGATGGGCGGCGTCCGGGGCGTCGAGGCTGGCGACCTCGGGGGCTTCGCGGCGGCCTGGGGCCTGGCCCGGCCACCCGGTGCTTCGGGACGCTGGGAGGCGGTCCTGGCGGTGATCGAGACCTCGGCCGAGCGGCGCGACCGGTTCATGGTGCTGACCCGGTCCGGCAGCCCGGTTGCGGCCCCGATGCGCCGCGCCATCGGCAGCTTCCGCCGGATCGGCGCGGCCGAGGCCGCCGCGGTTCGGCCCCGCCGGCTGGCGGTCGCGCCCGTGCGGCGCCGGGATAAAGTCGCCACGCTGGTCGGGCGGATGCGGGTGGAGGCGGCGGAGGCCTGGTTCCGGCTGCTGAACGACGTGCCGGGCGATGCGCTGCCGCCGGGGACAAGGGTCAAGCTGATCGTGGAGTGACCGCGGGCGGCCGCCTACTCCTCCAGGAACAGCTCCTCCGGCTGGGCGACGCGGCGGGAGATCGAGGCGCGGAGCTTGGTCAGCGCCCGGTGCTCGAGCTGGCGCACCCGCTCCTTGCTGACGCCGAGCTGGCGGCCCAGCTCCTCCAGCGTGGCGCCGCTGTCGCGCAGCCGGCGCTGGCGGATGATGGTCTGCTCGCGCGGGCTCAGGGCGCCGATCGCCTCGGCCAGCCAGCGCGAGCGGGTGACGTTGTCGCGCAGGCCGATCACCACCTCCTCGGGTGAGGGGCGGGTGTCGGCCAGGAGGCCCTGCCAGTCATCCTCGCCATCCTCGGAGATCGGGGCGTTGAGCGACTGGTCGGAGGCCGAGAGGCGCATCTCCATCGCCTCGACTTCGGCGACGTCGACCCGCAGCTCGCCGGCGATCCAGGCGCGGCCGGCCTGGGTCAGCCCGGACTGGCCGCCGGCATTCTCGATCTTGGCGCGCAGCCGGCGCAGGTTGAAGAACAGCGACTTCTGCGCAGCAGTGGTGCCGGTGCGGACGATCGACCAGTTGCGCAGCACATAGTCCTGCATCGCCGAGCGGATCCACCAGGCGGCGTAGGTCGAGAAGCGGACCTCGCGGTCGTGCTCGAACCGGGCGGCGGCCTGCATCAGCCCGACATTGCCCTCCTGCACCAGGTCGCCGATCGGCAAGCCGTAGTTGCGGAAGCGCGAGGCGGTGGCGATGACCAGGCGGGTATAGGCCCGGACCAGGGCGTGCAGCGACGGCTCGTCGTGATCCTGGCGCCAGCGCCGGGCGAGCTCGAACTCGGTCTCGCGCGACAGCAGCGGCTCGCTCATCGACGCCTTGATGAACTTCAGGTTGGCGCGCTGGGTCTCGGGATCGTCGAGATGCGGCATGGACGCCCCCTCTTCGGCCGGACGACGCCGCGGATCCGTCCCGCGACCTCGATAGACGAACACCCTCCCACATGGCGTCGTTCCCTCGCCGGGCGGGAGCTTGTCCCTTCGTCTAGGAATTCGCTGGAGAGGGGCAGTTTGTTACGGGGGAAGGTAGGCTCTCAAGCCTCGACGATCTCGGCCAGCGTCCCGTCCGGATCGAACAGGCCGCAGGCCAGGCGGCCGCCGCGGCCGCAGCCGGAATCGAGCGTCACCGCCATGCCCTCGAGCCGCAGCCCGCCGCCCGCCGGGTCGTGGCCGCGGATCAGGCGGCGGAAGCCGGCATAGGGCTCGCTGAGGCCGGCGAAGCCGGCGGCAGACCACCAGAAGGCATCGCCCTGGGCCGCGAGCGGCCGGCTCGGGTCGATGCCGGCGCTGACGAACAGGATGCCGTCGTCCTCGGTGAAGCGGGGCTCGGTGAAGGCGGCCCGGCGCAGCGCGGCGTAGAGCGCGTTGTGGCCGGGGGCGGCGCGGATCGATTCGCGCAGCCCGTTGGTCCAGCGGGTCAGCCGGACGGCGCCTTCGCGCGCCGCGGCCATGCCCTCCTCGGGCCGGCCGCCATAGGCGCGCAGCGACCCTTCGACGCCCTGCGCCAGCATCCAGCGCAGCACGTCCTGCGGGTTCGGCGCGAATTGCAGCTGCAGCATCTTCTGCCACATCTCTTCCTGCGCCCCGCGCAGGAAGACGACGTCCTCGGCCAGCACGAAGGGGCGGGCGATCAGGGCCCGCCGCATCGACAGCACCTCGTCGACCAGCGCGTGCAGCCGGTCGGACCGGCCGATCAGGTTGCCGAGATAGACCAGCCGGTCGCCGGGCTGGAACCGGGCGGCGACATGGTCGTGCAGCACGGACAGGCGGTCGACCTCGCCATGCACGGCGCCGACGGCCCAGATCCGCTTCGGGCGGCCCAGCCGGGCGAATTTCTCGGTGTCGCGGGTCACGCGGAGACGGAGAGTTCGGTCATCTGCACCGCAGTCTAACGGGTCGCCCCGGTGAAACCAGCCCCTTCGGCCGGCTCCGGACCCCGGACATGGAAAAGGCGGCCCGAAGGCCGCCTGTTTCATACTTTGGCCTATCGCGCTTCGCGCTACTTGAGGCCATGTGTGAAGAAGGCGCTCAGGCCGCCTTCTTCAGCACCTGTTCCAGCTTCTGGGTCGCCCTGACCTCGTCGATCTTCTCGACCGCGGCCAGCTCGCGCGCCAGGCGCTCCAGCGCCGCCTGGTAGATCTGGCGCTCGCTGTAGGACTGCTCCGGCTGGTCGGTGGCGCGGTGCAGGTCGCGCACCACCTCGGCGATCGACACCGGGTCGCCGGAATTGATCTTGGCCTCGTATTCCTGGGCCCGGCGGCTCCACATCGTCCGGCGCACGCGGCTGCGGCCGGTCAGGGTCTCCAGCGCGGTCTTGATCCGGTCCTTCGACGACAGCTTGCGCAGGCCCGACTTCTTGGCCTTGCCGACAGGAACCTTGAGCGTCATCCGCTCCTTCTCGAAGCTGATGGCATACAGCTGCACGGTCATGCCGCTGATGCTGTGCGTCTCGAGCGCCTCGATGCGGCCGACGCCGTGCGCCGGGTACACAACGTAGTCGCCGACGTCGTACTCAAGTTCCTGAGCCATGTCTGCCAATGGAGTCACCCTCTGTGGTCGGACCCAGTGGGCGGAGACCGCTACGGCCACCGCCCCGCGCGCTTCGCCGCGCCGCAACCACGTCAATATCCGCACCGAAACAGAGACGCAGAAATCGATTCCGGCCCGCATGTGGTGGGTCGGAAGTGGTCGTCAGCACCGGGAATGTGAGGCGTACTATAATACGTTGCGCTTCCGATATGAAGGCCGAGCCCGCCCTGACATGACGCTTTTTTTGCAATGCAGGCCGGCGGACTCGGCGAATCGTCAATTGCCTTCGCCCGGAGTCGCGCTGAAATGCTCGGCGAATTTGTTCTCGACCTCCTTCCAGGAGTCGGCGTCGGCGGGGGCGTCCTTCTTGCGCGTGATGTTCGGCCAGATCGTGGAGTATTCGCGGTTCAGCTCGCCCCACTTCTCCGCGGCATCGGCCTCGGTGTCCGGCTTGATCGCCTCGGCCGGGCACTCCGGCTCACACACGCCGCAGTCGATACATTCGTCCGGGTGGATGACCAGCATGTTTTCGCCCTCGTAGAAGCAATCCACGGGGCAGACTTCGACGCAATCCGTGTACTTGCACTTGATGCAAGCTTCACCCACCACATAGGCCATACTTAGTTTACTCCGGGTCTCCATTGGCGGCCGCCGCGGCGCCGTTGCGGGCAAGCACACGGCGGCGGGCAGCGCCGCTATCCGCATCCGAGACGAATAGCAGCGCTGCGACTCGCCGCATCAGATTGGCTTCAAGGTCGTCGACTTTACCATCCGCGAGGATCACATCCCACAGCATTTCCACAATGCGGATGCGCGCCGGCTCGTCGCAATGCTGGCGGATGGTGTGGGTCAGGGCGTGCCAGGACACGGCGCCGTCGCTGGTCCGCTCGGCATCGGTGCCGAGCTGCGCCGCCTCGAACGGGCCCAGCCGGAAGCGCCAGGCCAGCAGCGTCTGGATGCGCTCGCGCTCCGGCTCGTCCAGCGAATCATCGACCCGGGCGGCTTCCATCAGCAGCGCGGCGACGGCACGGCGCAGCGTGGCGTCGTCGAGGATCGGCCGGGCAGCGCCGCCGCGGGCCCAGTCGAGAATGTGGTCCAGCATCGCCAAGATCTAGTCGCTGCCGCCCTTCGGCGGAAGGGCCCGGCGGTCGCGGCCGGTCGGACGCGGGCCGCCGGACGCGGGCAGCGCCGCCTCCGGCGTCGGCGGCTGCAGGTCGCGGTACAGCGTCTGCGCCTCGCTGGCCGGGCCGCGGCGCTCGGCCAGGGACACGATCTCGATCACCCGGATGTGCCGGCCCTGGACGAAGGCCAGCACCTGGCCGGGGCGGATTGCCGCATGCGCCTTCTGGGTCGGCACGCCGTCGATGCGGATGCCGCCGCCGGCGCAGACCTTGGCCGCCAGGCTGCGGGTCTTGAAGAAGCGCGCCTGCCACAGCCACTTGTCGAGGCGCGGCCGCTCGGTCTCCTCCCGGTCAGCCATTGCGGCGGAGAAGGGCGAGCTTGGCGAAGGGGCTGTCGGCGCTGGCGGCGGCCGTGCGCGGCGCCTGCGGCCGCCGGGCCTTCACCGGAACATAGGTCACGCGTCCCTCGTCGTCCTGGGTCGGCCGATACCCGGCCGCCAGCAGGATAGCCGGGATTTCGGCGACGGTGCAGCCGACGATCGGCGCCAGCGCCGGGTCGGCGGTCAGCCCGCCCTGGCGGCGGCGTGATTCGGCGGCGTCGCGCTGCGCGTCGATGCGGTCGAGGCGGATCCGCCGCGGGCCGCAGGGCACGAAGCCGGCCAGGTCCAGCGCCGCGGCGTCCTGGCCCTCTTCGACGAGCACCGAGATCCGGGCCGGGGCGGGCAGGGCGGCCGGCAGCGGCCGTCCGGCGGCGACCGCGCCCAGCAGCACGCGCAAGCCGGTCGGCCGCGGCTTGAGCATCGACGCCAGATAGATATGGCTCGGCCCGAATCGCACGCCGAAGCCGGACAGCTGCCTGCGGTCGGCCGCGGTCAAGGCGTGGATCAGCCCGTCCAGCGCCCGCCGGGGCAGCAGCCCCAGCCCCTCGACCAGCTGGAAGGCGATGCCGCGGCCCGCTCCCTGCAGCTCACCGCCGGTCAGCGCTGCCTCGCGCAGCCGCAGCAGCGGCTGCAGCTCGCGCGCCACATGGTCGGCCAGGAACCGCGTCAGCCGGGCCGCCACCCGGTCGCGGCCGGCGCCGTCCAGGAGGTCGGTGTCGCGCACCCGGGCCGCGGGGGCCAGCGGCGACGGGCCGGCGGCGATCCGGCCGATGCCAATGCCGCGCCAGGACAGGACGCCGTCGGCGGCCAGGGCCAGGTCGTCGTCCGGCGCCGCCTCCAGCTTGCCGACGCGGCCGGCGACCTCGTCCTTCAGCGCCCGCCGCGCGGCGCTGCGGATCGCCTTCAGGTCGTCATCCTCGATGGTGGCGTCGGGATAGAAGGCGAAGCCCTCGATGCTGCCGACATGCTCGCCCTCGACCAGCACCTCGCCCTTCGCATTGACCGCGGCCAAGAGCTCGCCGCCCGCCTGCATCGACCGCACCAGCAGGGCGGTGCGGCGGTCGACGAAGCGCTGGGTCAGGCGCTCGTGCAGCGCGTCCGACAACCGGTCTTCGACCGCGCGGGTGCGCTCCTGCCAATGGCCCGGATCGGCCATCCAGGCGCCGCGATGGGCGATGTAGGTCCAGGTCCGGATATGGGAGATGCGGGCGACCAGCGCGTCGATGTCGCCCTCGGTCCGGTCCAGCCGGTCCACCTGCTCGGCCACCCAGTCGGTGTCCAGCCGCCCGGCCAGGCCGGTGGTGAGCTGGCGGAAGATCTGGCCCTGCATGCGGATATGGGCGTCGGACAGCACCTTGCGGAAGTCCGGGATCTGGCACACCTCCCACAGCAGGCGCACCGCCGCCGGGTTGCGGGCGCGGGCGATCAGCTCGGCGTCGCGCATCAAGAGGCCCAGCGACAGGTGGTCGTCGGCCTCGGACGCGCGCCGCAGCTCCGGCCGCGGCGGCCGCCGCTCCAGGCTGCGCAGCAGGCCCAAGGGGCTGCGGAAGTCGAGCTCGGCGTTGCGCCACATCAGCGTCTGCAGCGGGTCGAAGCGGTGGTTCTCGACCCGCTCGACCATCTCCTCGTCCAGCGTGCCGGCCTCGTCGGTGGTGCCGAAGGTGCCGTTGGTCATGTGCCGCCCGGCGCGGCCGGCGATCTGGGCGATCTCGGTGGCGCGCAGCCGGCGCGGGAAGCGGCCGTCGAACTTGGTCAGCCGGGCGAAGGCGACATGGTCGATGTCCAGGTTCAGCCCCATGCCGATGGCGTCGGTCGCCACCAGGTAGTCGACCTCGCCGGACTGGTACAGCCCGACCTGGGCGTTGCGGGTGCGCGGGCTCAGGGCGCCCAGCACCACCGCGGTGCCGCCGCGCTGGCGGCGCATCAGCTCGGCGATCTCGTAGACGTCGTTGGCCGAGAACACGACGATGGCGCTGCGCGGCGGCAGGCGTGTCAATTTGCGCATGCCGGTGTGGGTCAGCTCGGAGAAGCGGGGGCGGGACACGAACTCCGCCTCCGGCACCAGCTTGCGGATCAGCGGGCGGATCGTCTCCGCCCCCATCACCATGGTCTCGGCATGGCCGCGGGCATGCAGCAGCCGGTCGGTGAAGACGTGGCCGCGCTCCGGGTCGGCGCAGAGCTGGATCTCGTCGATGCCGAGGAAGGCGACCGGCCGGTCCAGCGGCATGCTCTCGACCGTGCACAGGAACCAGCGCGCGCCGGGCGGCACGATCTTTTCCTCGCCGGTCACCAAAGCGACATGCGCCCGTCCCTTGATCGCCACGATCCGGTCGTAGTTCTCGCGGGCGAGCAGCCGGAGCGGGAAGCCGATCATGCCGCTCGCATGGCCGAGCATGCGTTCGATGGCGAGATGGGTCTTTCCGGTGTTGGTCGGGCCGAGCACGGCCGTGAGGCGCGGGCGATCACCAGCGAGATACATAAGCGACAATTGAACGCTGCCGGGCGCTAATGCAAGACTGCCGCCCCGCCTGCGGTGCGGGCGGCCATTGGTCGCAACGATATTTGCCAGAGGCTCCGGTCGGATAGACGGAGGACATACGATGCGCACGCTTTCCCTGTTTGCCGCCGGCATCGCCGCCTGGGTCCTCCTGCCGGCCGCCGCCCAGGCGCAGGCGACGGCGGAGGGGGCCGACAAGATCCGCCTCGGCCTCAAGGACTGGATCGCCACCCATCTGGTCACGGCCGACAAGTCGGTGGTGTTCAACTTCCAGGGGCCGATCACGGTCGAGCCCCAGGGCAAGTTCTACAAGGCGGTGATCCCGCGGTCGGAGGTCCTGTTCACCGCCGAGGGCGACACCGCCCGCATGGCCCTCGACCCGGTCGAGCTGGTGCTGACGCCGCTGGAGAACGGCTGGCTGGACACGGTCGCGACCATCCCCTCGACCTACCGGGTGGTCCCGGACAAGGAAGACCAGGGGGTCGAGGTGACGATCGGCACGCAGGCGCTGCGCGGCGTTTTCGCCCCGCAGTACCATGCCTTCATGTCGCTGGACGGCAAGCTGGGCCAGATCACCGCCCATTCGCTGAACCCGGCCGAGGCCAAGGGCGCGCTCAGGATCGACGAGCTGGCGCTGGCCGGCGACAGCAAGGCGGTCGGCCCGGACACCTATGACAGCACCGGCAGCGTGACCCTGTCCGGCGTCTCCTTCCTCGACGAGACCGGGGCGCAGGTCCTCCGCCTCGACGGCGCCACGCTCGAAGGCAAGGCGGCGGCGGCCGACATGGCGGCGCTGCGCGTCTTCAGCGACAAGCTGACGGACCTGCAGAAGCGCTACCCGCCGCAGGCCGACGGCGAGATGCCGAAGGAGTTCCTGACCGATCTCGGCCGCGTGTTCCAGGGCACTCCGAAGCTGTTCGACGATCTGGACTTCAGCTACGGGCTGACCGGGGTGGAGGTCACGCCCGGCGAGGCCGATGTCGAGAAGGTGACGCTGGCCTCCGGCGGCTTCGGCGTCGGCCTCGCCGGCCTGGCCAAGGACGCCTCGACCTTCCGCATCACCTTCGACCTGGCCCAGCTCGGCATCGAACCGCTGCCGGAATTCGGCCAGTTCGTGCCGCACAGCGCGACCGTCGACTTGGCGCTGACCAACCTGCCGAATCAGGCGCTGCTGCAGGCGCTGACCGGCATGCTCGACAGCTCGGCCACGCTCGGCCCCGATCAGGCGGCGGAGATCGCGCTCGGGCAACTGCAGCAGGCGGTGCTGAACGGCAACGGCGCGCTAGAGATCCGGTCGTTCAAGGCCGCGTCGCCGCTGACCACCATCGACCTGACCGGCACGCTGCGGCCGAACGCGAGGGCGCCGCTGATGATGACCGGCGACGCCATGCTGGTGGTCACCGGGCTGGACGCCGCGCTGGAGGTCGCCAAGGCCACGCCGGACGGGCAGGAGATGGTGCAGGGGCTGACCGTGCTGCAGACCATGGGCGCGCAGGACACGGTCGACGGCAAGCCGGCCCGCACCTACAAGCTGGTGGTCGGCGAGAATGGCGACATCCTGCTGAACGGCACCGATCTAAAGCCGCTGCTCGGCATGCGCTGAGGCACTGGGCCACGAATTCGCATTGGGGAGCGAAGCATGACACGGTCGATCTCATTCCTGCTGGGCGCCGTCCCGCTCTGGCTCGCCGGTGGGGCCCTGGCCCAGACGACGCCGGATGCGGTGGCGCTGCGCGACGGGCTGAACGAGATGCTGAAGCCGATCCTGGCCATCCAGGTGCAGCAGCAGCCGCTGTTCACCGGCCCGGTCAGGGTCGAATCGGGCTGGGACGGCGCCACCGTGGTGTTCCCGGGCATCGACCTGACGCTGAAGGGCTCGCAGGAGCCGGGCGCGAAATCGGTGACGCTGCGCTGCGACGCCCAGACCTACCGCGCGGCCTCGACCGGCGCCGCCACCTGGCGGCTGGAGAGCAGCCAGCCGCTGAGCTGCGTCGCCGAGCCGGAGGGCGAGGCCAAGGTCACGCTGACCAGCCGGGCCCTGCGGGCGCATTTCGTCGTCGACCTCGACCAGAAGCTGTTCACCGAGAGCGAATGGCGGGCCGATGCCACCGTCATCGCCCAGGACGGCCAGCCCGGCAAGGTCACGATCGACACCCTGTCCGGCACCAGCCAGATCCGGCCGGCCGTCGACCCGGCCCGGCACGACGCCGTCCTCAAGATGGAGGCCAGCGGCCTCAGCGCCTTCGACGAGAAGGGGGTCGAGCGCTTCAGCCTCGGCCACGCCGGCTACGACATGACCATGGACGGCATGAATGTGCGGGAGATCATCGCCGCCTATGGCGACTATTTCGACGCCTATGCCGTGATGATGGAGGGGATGGTCGCAGACCTCTCGGATCCGAAGGCCGATCCGAAGCCGGCCGGGCAGATCCCCGCCGACGTCATGAAGAAGATGATGGACGTCACCAAGCGGGTCGCGACGGCGTCCGGCGACGGCGGCGCGTTCGCCGGGACGATGACCGATCTGCGGATCAAGGCGCCGGACGTCCAGGTGACGATCGACCGGGTGCGCTTCACCGAGGGCTATGACGGCGCGTTCACCCCGAACGGCACCGGCGTGCTGGAGGTGGAGATGGGCGGGCTGGCGCTGGCGCCGAAGCCGCCCTTCGCCGAGTGGATTCCGACCGACGCGATCATCCGGATGAACGCCAGCGGCATCCCCTGGGCCGATGTCGGCACGGCCTATCTGGCGATGATGGAGGCCTCGGTCGACCAGGTGGCGGACCCGGCCAAGGCGCAGCAGCAGATGGCGCAGGCGATGATGGAGATCGGCGGCATCCTGCGCCGGGCCGGCAGCCGGCTCGACCTCACCAGCTTCACCATCACCGCCCCCGAGGCGGCGATCAACCTCGGCGGCGTGGTGCAGGGCAAGGATGCGGCCGCGCATGGCGTGACCGCCGATCTCGACCTGCGCATCGTCAATCTCGACGGGCTGATCAAGTTCCTGCAGGGCATGCCGGACAGCGCCGAGGCGGCGGCCGGCCTGTCGATGGCGCAGGTGATGGGTCGCCAAGCCACCACCGATGACGGCCGCCCGGCGCGCGACTACGACATCGTCGTTGACGATGCCGGCAAGATCCTGGTCAACGGCACCGACCTGGCCGCGCTGATCCCGAAGCAGTAGCCGCCGATCCGGAGGGGGAGCCATCATGCGTCGTCTCGGGCCGATCCTGCTCGGCACCATCCCCCTCTGGCTCGCCGGCGCGGCCCTCGCCCAGGCGACGCCGGAGGGGGCGGCTGAACTGCGCGACGGGCTGAACCAGATGCTGCAACCGATCCTGGGCCTCCAGGTGCAGCGGCAGCCGCTGTTCACCGGCCCGATCACGGTCGAGCCCGCCGGCGCCGGCTACACGGTTGTGTTTCCTGGCGTCCACCTGATGCTCGACACGTCGACGAAGACCGAGTCGAGGACGCTGACCCTGCGTTGCGAGGCCCAGACCTACCGCGCGGCATCGGCCGGCGCCGCCACCTGGCGGCTGGAGAGCGACCAGCCGATCAACTGCGCCGCCGAGCCGTCCGGTGCACCCAGGGCCACAATGATCAGCCGGGCGCTGCAGGCGCATTTGATGGTCGATCTCGACCAGAAGCTGTTCACCGAGAGCGAGGTGCGGGCCGACTCCCTCGCCATCGGCCAGGACGGGCAACCGGGCAAGGTCACGATCGACCGCGTCTCCTGGTCCAGCCGGGTCGATCCGGCCGCCGATCCGGGTCGGCACGACGCCGCCTTCAGGATGGAGACCAGAGGCCTCAGCGCTCTCGATGAGAAAGGGATCGAGCGCTTCGCCGTTGGCCACTCCGTTTATGACGCGACCATGGGCGGCATGGATGTGCGGCTGGTCCTCGCCGCCTATGGCGAGATACTGGGCGCCTATGGCGGAATGATGGAGGAGACGGCAGCAGCTCTGTCCGATCAGAAGGCTGATCCGAAGCAGGTCGAGCGGCTGCCTCTCGAAACCGTAAAGAAGATGATGAGCATCACCAAGCGCATGGTGGCGGGGTTTGGCGATGCCGGCGAGTTCAGTGGCACGGTCACCGACCTTCGGGTGAAGGCGCCGGATGTGCAGGTGACGGTCGACCGGCTGCGCTTTGCCGAGGGCTATGGCGGCGCGTCCACCCCGCAGGGCACCGGCGTGCTGGAGCTCGAGATGGCCGGGCTGGGGCTGGCCCCTAAGCTGCCTTTCGCCCAGTGGATCCCGGCGGATGCGACCGTCCGGCTGAATGCCGGCGGCATTCCCTGGGTTGAGGTCGCAACGGCTTATATGGCGTTCCTCGATGCCTCGGCGAGCCAGTGGGACGTGCCGAACGAGGCGGAGCAGCGCATGGCCCAGGCCATGACGGAGCTGGGGGGCATCCTGCGTCAGGCCGGCAGCCGGCTCGCCGTCACCAGCTTCCAGATCACCGCGCCCGAGGCGGCGGTCGACCTCAGCGGCGCGGTGCAGGGCAAGGATTCAGCCGCGCATGGCGTGACCGCCGATCTCGACCTGCGCGTCACCAATCTCGACGGGCTGATCAAGTTCCTGCAGGGACTGCCGGACGGCGCCCAGGCGGCCGCCGGCCTGTCCATGGCGGAGGTGATGGGTCGCCAGGCCACGGCCGATGACGGCCGGTCGGCCCGGGACTACGACATCGTCGTCGACGAGGCCGGCAAGATCCTGGTCAACGGCACCGATCTGGCCGTGTTCGCGCCGAAGTAGCCGCGGCCGATCCTTGGGGAGAGCCATCATGCACCGCCTCGCCGCAGTCCTGCTGGGGGCCGCTCCGCTCTGGCTGGCCGGGGCCGCCCTCGCCCAGGCGACGCCCGAGGGCGCGGCCGCCCTGCAGCAGGGCTTGACCGCGATCCTGACCCCGACCCTGGCGACGGCCGGGCTTGGCGAGCCGATCTTCGAGGGCGGCTGGACGGTCGAGCCGGCCGGGGCGGGCTACCGCGTCACCGGCCCCGCCTTGTCGCTGGCGCTGCGCGACGATGCCGACGGCCGCAAGCGGGTGATCCGGATCCGCTGCGACGGCGACCGCTACACCGCCACGGCCGGGGCGGGGGCGGTCTATCGCCTCAGCGGCGAGACCCCGGTCCGCTGCGAGATCCGGCCGGGCGGCGGCGAGCCGCCGGTGCTGTTCACCAGCCGCAGCCGCCGCGCCGAGCTGACCGTCGATCTCGCCGCGTCGCTGCTGACCGCCTCGACCGACGAGTCCGAAGGCGTGACGGTGACCGAGGACGGCGAGACCCAGCTGGCCGTGCATCGGCTCAGCCTGACCAGCGCCACCACGCCGCATCCCGGACGGCCCGGCTCGGCGCGCCAGGACATCGCCCTGCAGCTCGAGGCGGAGGGCCTGTCCGCCGGCGATCCCGCGGCCGGTGAAGGCCTGACCCTCGGCCGGCTGCGCTATGGCGGGCGGCTCGAGGATGTCGACGCCGCGGCGCTGCGCGACCGGGTGTGGCGGCTGATCGCCTTCACCCTCGACGCCGCCCGGCGCGACCCCCAGGCGCCGCAGCCGCCGAATGCCGGGCGCAAGCTGGACGCGCTGCTGCGGCAGGTGCAGGGCCTGATCGGCAGCGCCTCGCAGAGCGAACTGGTCCTGACCGATCTGCGCGGCAGCGGCGACGACACCACGACCGGCTTCGAGTCGCTGACCGTCGCCGGCGGCTATCGTGGGCTCGACCGCGCCGTCCCCGGCCGCGGCCTGGGCGGCGACGTGACCCTGGACCTGCGGGGGCTCACCGTCGCGGATGGGCCGGGCAAGACCGATCCGGGGACCCTCTCGATCGACCGGGTGCGGCTGTCGGGCACGCTCGATCCCGTCGCCGGCAAGCCGACCGCCGGCTCGGCCCTGGCCCTCGATGTCGACGGGGTGTCCTTCGCCCTGACCGAGACCACCGGCGACGGCCGGTCGGAGATGCGCTTCGACCTGGTCAAGGCCCGGTACGGCGTGTCGGCCGACGGCCTCGACGTCGCCGGCCTGATCGCCGTGATCGGCGGGTTCCAGTCGCTGGTGGCGAAGCATGGCGACGACGAGCCGCCGCCGGCGGAGCTGTCGCCCTGGTTCGCCCGGGTCCGGACCACGATCGCCGCGCTGTCGCAGTACAAGGCCGAGATCGGGCTGAGCGGCCTGCGCGTGCGGTCGCCCTACGCCAATGTCGCGATCGGCGGCATCGCCTACAGCGAGACCTATGCCGGGCTGGATGGCGACCGGGCCGGCTACGGCCTGCATCTGGGCATGGACGAGCTGACGCTCGATCCCGGCCTGCCCTTCGGCGACTGGGTGCCGCGCCGGGCCAGGATCGACATCGCGCTGAAGGACGTCCCCAGCCGCTCGGTCCAGGCGCTGTTCTGGGACGGCGTCGAGGCGGCGATGCAGGCCGAGATCCGGTACGACGGCGACTCGTCGCTGCCGGACGGCGACCAGGCCTTCGGCGAGGCGATGCAGCGGATCGCCGACCGTCTGCTCGCCTCCGACGCCCGGCTGTCGATCGACAGCTTCCGCATCACCGCCCCGAAGGGCGCGATCGACCTCGGCGGCGGCGGCACGGTGAACCCGCAGGCGGCCTTCGGGGTGACCGCGCAGGCGACGCTCCGGATCGCGGGGCTCGACGAGTTCGTCAAATACCTGCAAGGCCATTCCGACGGTGCCGCGGCCGCGGCCGGCGTCACCATGTTCCAGATGCTGGGGCGTGAGGCGAAGACGGCGGACGGCAAGCCTGCGCGCGACTACGACTTCGTGGTCGACCCCGGCGGCCGCATGCTGATCAACGGCACCGACCTCGCCGCGCTGATGCCGAAGTAACCGCGGCCGCAGGCGAGGGCTGCCCCGTCAGGGGTTGCGGCTTGCCGCGGCTTTGCCCATATCGGGCGGCGACAACCAAGACGCACCGCGGGACCCGAGATGGACCAGCAGAAGACCGACGAAACCCTGACCTTCCAGGCCGAAGTCAGCCGCCTTCTCGATATCGTGGCGCATTCGCTGTACAGCCAGAAGGAGGTGTTCCTCCGCGAGCTGATCTCGAACGCGTCCGATGCCTGCGACCGGCTGCGCTACGCCGCGATCACGGCGCCCGAGCTCTCGGCCGGCGACGCCGACTACCGCATCACCCTGGCGGTCGACCCGGCGGCGCGCACCCTGACCGTCGCCGACAACGGCATCGGCATGGGGCGCGAGGAGCTGGTCGGCAATCTCGGCACCATCGCCCGGTCCGGCACCCGCGCCTTCATCGAGACGCTGTCGGGCGACGCCAAGAAGGATGTCGGGCTGATCGGCCAGTTCGGCGTCGGCTTCTACTCCGCCTTCATGGTGTCGCGCGAGGTCGAGGTGTTCTCGCGCAAGGCCGGCGAGGAGCAGGGCTGGCGCTGGGTCTCCGACGGCAAGGGCGCCTTCACCGTCGGCGCGGCCGAGGACGTGGCCCGCGGCACCCGCATCGTCATGCATCTGTCGGACGGCGAGGACGAGTTCCTGTCGCCGCTGCGGCTGCGCGAGATCGTCAAGACCCACTCCGACCACATCGCCATCCCGATCGTGCTGACGGGCGAGGACGGCAAGGCCGAGACGCTGAACCGCGCCTCGGCGCTGTGGACCCGGCCGAAATCCGAGATCACGGCGGAGGAGTACAAGGAGTTCTACCACCACGTCGCCCACGCCTTCGACGAGCCGTGGCTGACCGCGCATTGGAAGGCGGAAGGGGCGATCGAGTACAGCTCGCTGCTGTTCGTGCCGTCGAGCCAGCCCTTCGACCTGTGGGAGCCGGAGCGCAAGCACCGGGTCAAGCTCTATGTCCGCCGGGTGTTCGTGACCGAGGCGGCGGAAGGGCTGATCCCGCCCTATCTGCGCTTCCTGCGCGGCGTGATCGACAGCGAGGATCTGCCGCTCAACGTCAGCCGCGAGATGCTGCAGTCGAATCCGACGGTGCACAAGATCCGCCAGGGCGTCACCAAGAAGGTGCTGGCCGAGCTCGGCCGCAAGGCCAAGGACGATGCCGAGGCCTATGCCGGCTTCTGGACCGCCTTCGGCGCGGTGCTGAAGGAAGGGATCTACGAGGATCGCGAGCAGCGCGACGCGCTCCTGCCGCTGCTTCGTTTCCGCTCGACCAAAGGCGACGGCCTGGTCAGCCTGGAGGAGTATGTCGGCCGGATGCGGCCGGGCCAGGACGAGATCTGGTACATCACCGGCGACGATGCGGCGGCGCTGGCCCGCTCGCCCCAGCTCGAGGGGTTTCGCGCCCGCGATGTCGAGGTGTTGCTGCTGACCGACCCGGTCGACGAGTTCGCCGTGCCCTCGCTCGGCGAATTCCAGGGCAAGCCGTTCAAATCGGCCACCCGCGGCGGCGCCGACCTGTCGAAGATCGAGGCCCCGGCCGAGGCGCCGAAGCCCGAAGCCGGCGAGGGCATCGACGCGCTGGTCGCGGCGCTGAAGCTGGCGCTGGCCGACCAGGTCAAGGACGTCCGCGCCTCGCAGCGCCTGACCGACAGCGCCGTCTGCCTGGTCGCCGACGAGGGCGACACCGATCTGCATCTGGAGCGGCTGCTGAAGCAACACCGGCGGGTCGACGCCAGCTCGAAGCGCATCCTCGAGGTCAATCCCGGCCACCCGCTGATCCGCCGGCTGGCGGAGCGCGCCGCGGCCCAGGATCCGGCGCTGGAGGATTGCGCCTTCCTGCTGCTGGACCAGGCCCGGATCATCGAGGGCGAGCCGCTGCCCGACCCGGCCGCCTTCTCCCGCCGCCTGGCCGACGCTTTGGTCCGCGGCCTCGCAGCCTGATCACGCCTCGATCGCGAACACCGGCTGCGGGTCGGCCAAGCCGCGGATCGGATGGGCGCCGAGCGGCTCGGCGGCCCCGGCCCAGGCCTGCCGGAACGGCTCGGAGCACACGGTCGGCCGGTCGAGCTGCTTGGCCAGGCCTTCCAGCCGGCTGGTCAGGTTGACCGCCGGACCCAGCACGGTGAAATCCAGCCGGTCGGGGCTGCCGATGTTGCCGTACAGCACCGGGCCGAGATGCAGCGCCGCGACGAAGGCCGCAGGCTCGGGCCCGGCGGCCAGACCCTGGCGGATCACCCGCACCGCGCCGACGGCGGCGTCGCAGGCGGCCGCGGCGCCGCCGGCCTGCTCGACCGGGAAGATCGCCAGCACGCCGTCGCCGAGGAACTTCAGCACGTCGCCGCCGCGGTCGACGATGGCCTGGGCGACGGTCTCGAAATAGCGGTCCAGCACCGCCAGCACCGCGGCCGAGGTCAGGCGCTCGGACAGGGCGGTGAAGCCGCGCATGTCGACGAACAGGATCGCCGCCTCGACCGCGACGACGTCGCCGCGGCGGCTCGCCCCCTCCGCCACCCGGTCGGCCGGGCCGATGCCGAGATAGGTGCGCAGCAGGCTGGCGGCGGAGCGGCGCATGGCGGTCGGCTCCATCGCCGCCGCCAGCGCGTGGCGCAGCCGCTCCAGCAGCGCCGCCTCGTCCGCGGTAAAGCCGCCGGGCCGGTCGGCGACGAAGCTCGCCACCTGCACCGTCTCGTTGCCGTAGACGATCGGCACGGCGACATAGTCGGTGCCGCCGGCCGCGGCCAGCTCATGGAACACCGCATGATCGTCCGGGCCCAGCCCGTCCAGGCGGCGGCGCAGCGGCTCACGGCTGCGGATCACCGCCTCGAACGGGCTGCCGACGAAGCTGGTGGTCGCCAGCACCTTGCGGTCGATGACGTATTCCTCGCCGCCCTTGGCGGCGGTCCACACCACGCCCCAGGCGCTCAGCAGCGGATGGGTGATGCTCTGGCCGATCCGCACCCGCTGCAGCGGCAGGCCGGCCGCGATCAGGCGGCGGCAGAACACGTCGACCAGCGCCACCGGGTCGGCCAGCAGCCGGCCCTCGGCCACCAGCCAGTCCGCGACGTCCCTGCCGCCATCCGCCACCGCCATCGCGTCGATCCCCGGTCAGGGGTTCCGGCGGATCAGCCGCCGGCCCGCTGGCGCATCGCCTGCAGCAGCCCGTCGATGCTGCCGCCGTTCTGGGCGATCACCGAGGCGAACTCGTCGCGCTGGGTCACGCTCATGCTGATCCGGGCGACGATGACGTCGACCACCTTGTAGCCGCCGCCGGCCTGGCGCACCCGCCAGTCGACCTGGATCGGCGGGCCGTCCTTCTGCCGGATCTCGGTCGCGACCAGGGTGTCGCTGCCGCCGACGGCGCGGGTGCCCTTCACCACCAGGGTCTCGCCCTGGTAGTTCTGGAACCGCCGGGAATAGGTCTCGACGATCATCCGCTCGAACAGGTCCATGTATTCCTGCTGCTGCGGCGGCGTGGCGCTGTTCCAGTAGCGGCCCAGCACGAAGCGGCCGATCGTCGGCAGGTCGAAGCCCTGGTTCAGGATCCGGGTGAACTCGGCCTTGCCCTGCGCCGTCGCGGCGCCGCCGGCCTGGAGGATGCCGATCGCCCGCTTGGCCATGTCGTCGATGAAGGCCGCGGCCCCGTCGGCCTGGGCCGAGGCCGGTCGCGTCAGCCCCGCCAGCAGCAGCGAAGCCGTCGCCATGGCGCCCGCGGTCAGCACCGTCCGTCTGTTAATCATCTCTGGACTCTTTGTTGTTCTGGGATACTCGACCCTGCTGCCTCCCCGGCCGGGACCGAGGCCCCCACGGCGGCAGGACGCGGGATTATAGACGAAACGCAGCGGCGGTCATGGGACAAGCTGTCCGATCCCCCAAAACAGCCCTCAATCGCGCTTGCGTCCCCCCAGAAGGGGCAGGGCTCCGACCGCGATGCCGATCACCAGCGCCGCCAGCGCCACCTTCGGCGCCGCCTTGGCGGCGGACAGGCCGAGGCCGGCGGCGACGCCCTCCAGCCCGGCTCCGGCGGCCGAGGCCGGGGCGGCGGCGGGCCGGCGGCGCGGCCGGCGGCCGGCCAGGACTCCGATCAGGGCGACGATGGCGGCGAGGCCGAGCACGACCAGCCCGACCACCAGCGCCGCGCCGGCGGGGCCGAGCTTCGGCAGCAGCAGGTAGAAGCCGGACCAGGCCAGCAGCACCAGGGCGATCACCGCCAGCACCAGGGCGACCAGGAACAGTGCCGCGGCGATGCAGGCCCGGCGCAGCGCCTGGCCGAGCCGGAGGCGCTGCCGGGCGGCGAGGGCGCCCAGCAGGGCGGCGCCGAGGTCGGTCTTCACGCCGGCCTCAGCGGTCCAGCAGCTTGCCGATGACGAGGCCGACGCCGAAGGCGATGAGGATGCTGGTGAAGGGGTTCTGCTCGATCCGCTGCTCCAGCGCGGCGATGCCCTCCTCGCCCTGCGCCCGCGCGCTGTCGGCGAAGTGCTGCGCCCGCTCCTTTGCGGCATGGGCGGCTTCGTTCAGCCTGGCGCCGCCGGCCTTGGCCTCGGCGGCGGCGGTGTCGCCCAGGGTGCGGGTCAGCGCCGCGATGTCGTCGCGGATCTTGCCGAGATCGGTGCGCAGCGTGTCGAGCTCCTGGTCCAGGTTCCGCGTGGCCATGTCTGTTCCTCGCTCCATTGGTTGCGCGGGCCGATGATGGCGCGGATGAGGGGCGCCACAAAAGCAAACGGGGACAGAGGCGACTCTGTCCCCGAGCGATATAATCTCAAACCAGGCGCCGGGAACCGCGGCGCCTGGTATCGTCCGTCAGCCCGGAGCTCAGCAACGGCCGCCGAGATTGATGGTCCGGCAACTGGTCGCCGCGCCGCCGACCGCGCCCACGGCGCCACCGATCAGCGCGCCCGTGGCGGCGTTGCCGCCGGTGAGGGCCGAGATGCCGGCGCCGGCGCCGGCGCCGATCAGGCCGCCCGACAGGGCCCGGCCGCCCGTATCGCGACCGCACGCCGCAAGCGCCAGCGTGGCCGCGAGCACGATCATGGTGGGTTTCAACATCGTCTTCGTCTCCATCTCAAGCGCCGGTTACAGCCGGGCACTTCACCGCAGAAAAACGGGCCGTGCGACACTTTGTTCCCGTGTCCGCCAGTGACCAATTTGCGGCCCGGTGATGGCTTTTCCAAGGCCTGTGTCGTAGAACGCGCCGGCGGCCTGCCGTGCCGGCTCGGCTCGCAGGTCGGGGGTTGGAATCGCGGGAGGCTCGCTTCAGGATGGGGCCGATGACGTCGGGGCAGGAAGCATGAGGCCGAGGATCCACGCCCCCCGCCGGCTGCCGTTGCGATGAACCTGCTGTCGCGCCTGTTCCTGCTGGTCGCCCTGGCCGTCGCGCCGGGCATCGCGCTGCAGGGCTACAACGAATACGCGCTGCGCATCGCCCGCACCAACGAGATCCAGGACGATGCGATCCGCCTGGCCAATGTCGCCGCTGGGGCGCAGTTCCGCATCGTCGACGGCATCCGCCAGCTGCTGGCCGCGATGGCCCGGGTGCCGGCGATCCGCGAGGGCCAGGGCGGCCGCTGCACCGAGGTGGTGGACGAGTTGCGGTCGGAGGTGGAGAGCCTGAACGCCATCGCCGTGGTCGACGCCGACGGCAACCTGCTGTGCGGCGCCAACCTCACCGCGGCGATCTCGGTCTCGGTCGGCCATCAGGGCTTCTTCCAGCGGGCGCGCGAGATCCGCGGCTTCGCCGTCGGCGGCTTCGCCACCACCGACGCGGTCGGCGTGAAGGTGCTGCATGTCGCCTATCCGATCTTCGACGGCGACACCTTCCAGGGCGCCGTGGTGGCGGCGCTCAGCGTCGACGCGATGGCCAAGGCGATCACCATCGACACCGAATCGCGCAACGCGGTGATCATGATCACCGACCGCGCCGGGGTGGTGATGACGCGCCTGCCCGGGCCGGACGGGTCCTGGGTCGGCAAGCAGCTGCCGAACAAGTTCCTCGACCTCCTGGCCTCGCAGCAGGCCGGCTCGACCACCAGCGGCGCGATCGACAGCACCATGCGGATCTACGGCTATGTGCCGATGCGGTCGGAGGAGCTGGACCTGTTCGTCCTGGTCGGCATTGACCGGGCGGCGGCCTTCGCCACCATCGACGCCGCGACCCAGCGCGGCATCGCGCTGATCGTCGCCGGCCTGCTGGTCTCGCTCGCCGCCGCGGGCATCGGCGGCCGGCTGTTCCTGCTGCGGCCGATCGACCGGCTGCTGGCGGCCGCGCGCGACTGGCAGCGCGGCCGCTTCGACGCCCGCGTCCGGCTGCGCCATGGCCGCGACGAGTTCGGCCACCTCGCCACCGCCTTCGACGCGATGGCCGGCAAGATCGAGGAGAACCTGAAGCAGAAGGACCTGCTGCTGCGCGAGATCAACCACCGGGTGATGAACAGCTTCCAACTCCTGTCCAGCCTGTTCGGGCTGCAGGCGCGCCGGGCGCAGAGCCCGGAGGCGAAGCACGCCCTGGCCGAGGCGAACGACCGGATCCAGGCGCTGGCCATCGTCCACCGCCGGCTCTACGCCAATGCCGCGGTCGACCGGGTCGAGGTGAAGGAGTACCTGACCGGGCTGTGCGAGGACCTGTCGCGGGCCCTACTGCCGGAGAATGGCGGCATCTCGATCGCGGTCGAGGCGGTGCCGGCCGAGCTGCCGCCGTCGCGGATCGTGCCGCTCGGGCTGATCGTCAACGAGCTGGTCACCAACGCGGTGAAATACGCCTTCCCCGACCGCCGCGAGGGCAGGGTGGCGATCCGGTTCCAGCCGCGGGACGACGGCTGGCGCCTGGAGGTGGCCGACAACGGCGTCGGCCTGCCGGAGGGCAAGATGCCGGCGAATGGCAGCGGCCTCGGCATGATGGTGCTGCAGGCCCAGGTGCGCCAACTCGACGCCGCCATCGAGATCGACAGCGGCCCCGGCGGCACCCGCTTCACCATCGACATCCCGGCCCAGCGCGACCCGGAGGCGTGACGATCAGCCCCCCTCCAGCGCCTGCAGCAGGTTCGAGACGTTGACGCCCAGCGCGTCGACGGCGTAGCCGCCCTCCATCACCGTCAGGGTCGGCACGCCCAGGCCGCGGCCCAGGATCTCGCCCATGCGGCTGAAATCGTCGCTGTTCAGCTTGAACTGCGAGATCGGGTCCTCCTGGAAGGTGTCGGCGCCGAACGACAGCACCACCGAATCCGCGCCATAGTCGCGGATCCGCGCCAGGGCGGCGTCCAGCGCCTCGCGATAGCGGTCCCAACTGGTGCCGAAGGGCATCGGCAGATTGAGGTTGAAGCCCTCGCCGGCGCCCTCGCCACGCTCCTCGGCATAGCCGAGATAGTAGGGGTATTCGACATTCGGGTCGGCGTGCAGCGACACGAACAGCACGTCGTCGCGGCCGTAGAAGATCTCCTGCGTGCCGTTGCCGTGATGGTAGTCGATGTCCAGCACCGCCACCCGGGCGGCGCCGTTGTCGCGGAACCACTGCGCCGCCACCGCGGCGTTGTTGAAGAAGCAGTAGCCGCAATAGATGTCGGTCGAGGCATGGTGCCCGGGCGGCCGGCACAGCGAGAACACCGGCCTGCCGTCGGCCGCCACCAGCTTCGCCCCGGTCAGGGCGACGTCGACCGAGCTCAGCGCCGCGCGCCAGGTGCCGGCGGTGATCGGCGTGCCGCAGTCGCTGGCGTAGTAGCCGAGCCTGCCCTCGATCGAGCTGGGGATGATCTGACGCATGTTGCGCACCGCCCAGTTGGTCGGCAGCGCGTCGATCTCGCCATGCTCGGCCACCCACTCGTCCCAGGCGGTCTCCAGGAAGCGGATGAAGCCGCGGTCGTGCACCCGGGCGATCGGGTCGGTGCCGAAGCGCTCCGGCGCCCGCACCTCGCCCAGGCCGACGGCCTTGATCCGGGCCAGGATGGTCTCCGCCCGCTCCGGCTTCTCCACCACCGGGATGAAATGGCCGCCCGTCAGCTCGACCTTGCCGTGCTGCAGCCGGTGGTCCTCGGAATAGATCGTCAGCATCGCGTCCCCGCATTCCTGTCGCCGGCGACAGTAGCGGATGCGGTGCGGCGCCGGAACGGGTCAGAGCAGGAAATCGCCAGCCGTCAGGGCGTGGTCGGAGGTGACGTTGATGGCGAAGTCCGAGACCTTGTCGCCATTGACGTCGACATAGACCACCTGGACCGACCCGGACGTCACCACCCGCAGCTCGCCTGGATGACGGGTGTAGTCGCCGGTGCCGAAGGTGAAGGCGGTGTCGCCATTGGCCGCGTTGCCGTCGGCGTCGATGCCGGACAGGTCGATCTTGTCCCCGGTCGAGAAGTCCCGGATCGAATCCTTGCCGAGGCCGGAGGCGGCGCTGTCGGACAGGGCGGTGTAGACGAAGCGGTCGTTGCCGGCGCCGCCCTTCATCGCGTCGCCACCCCCGCCGCCGGTGAGCACGTCGTCGCCGGCCATGCCCCACAGGGTGTTGGCATCGGTGTCGCCGGTCAGCACATCTGCCTGGGCGGAGCCCAGCACCTGTTCGATGCCGCTGAGCGTGTCGCCCTGGGCATCCCCGCCCGAGCTCGCGCCGGTGGCCAGGTTCAGCGTGATCCCGGTGGCGGAGGCGGCATAGTTCGCCGTGTCGATGCCGGCGCCGCCGGCCAGCACATCGGCGCCGGACCCGCCATCGAGGGTGTCGTTGCCCTCGCCGCCGTCGAGCCGGTCGTCGCCGGCGCCGCCCAGAATGGTGTCGATGCCGGCCTCGCCGAAGACCTGATCGTTGCCGGTGCCGGCGTCGACCGAATCATTGCCGGTGCCGCCATGGATGGTGTCGACACCGTCGTCTCCGACCAGGCGGTCGGCGCCATCGCCGCCGTCGAGGCCGTCGTCGCCCGCCCCACCGGCCAGCAGATCATCGCCGCCGTTGCCGGCCAGCGTGTCGGCGCCGTTGTCGCCGCTGACGACGTTGCGGCCGCCATCGCCGGCCAGCTGGTCGGCGAAGCTCGATCCGGTCAGGTTCTCGATGGCGGTCAGCGTGTCGCCGGCCGCATCCCCACCCGAGGCGGTGTGGTTCAGCAGGTCCACGGCGACCGCGACCGATCCCCGGTAGCTCGCGGTGTCGATGCCGTCGCCGCCGTCCAGGCCATCCGCCCCGGCGCCACCACGCAGCGTATCGTCGCCGTTCATGCCGGCCAGGGCGTTGGCGTTGCCGTCGCCATACAGCGCATCGGCCAGGGCCGAGCCGGTGAGGTTCTCGATCGTCGCCAGCGTGTCGCCCTGGGCGTCGCCGCCCAGCCCGGTTCCGGCCGCGAGGTTCACGGTCACACCGGCGGCGGAGGCGGAGTAGTCCGCGGTGTCGATGCCGGCCTCGCCGACCAGCTGGTCCGCCCCGGCGCCCCCGGCCAGCCGGTTGGCGCCGGCGTCGCCGTGCAGAGTGTCCGCCGCGACCGACCCGATCAGGTTCTCGATCCCGGTCAGGGTGTCGCCGCCCGCCGCGCCGGCCGAGACCTGGGCGCCGGCCAGGCGCAGATCGACGGTCACCCCGGCCGAGGAGTTGGTGTAGCTGACGGTGTCGGTGTCGGCGCCGCCGTCCAGCAGCTCGATCGTGGCGCTGGCGATCAGGGTGTCGTCGCCGGCATTGCCGTGCAGGGTCGCGGCGTCGCCGCCGGCGACCGTGGCCAGCACGTCGTTGAACGCCGAGCCGTCGAACTCCTCGATCCCGGCGCTGGCGGAGATGGTGCCGATCACGGTGCCGTCGAGGAAGCGGATGCCGCCGTCGATCTCGGAGATCACGACGCCCTGGCCGAAGGCGGAGTAGTCGAGGATGTCGTAGCCGTCATAGCCGCCATAGCGGATGCCGGCGCTGGTCCCGATCATGATGTCGTCGCCGCTCAGCGCGGCCACCAGATCGCCCGGGTTGAAGACGATGTCGGTGTAGCCCGCCGGGGCGACCAGGCCATCCCCGGCGAGATGGATGAAATCCTTGCCGTCGGTGCCCCAGACAACCGCCATGAACAGCTCCCCTCGCTCCAATGCGCCGCCGCCGGCATCCGGGAACCCTTCCCGATCGGCAGGTTTTGACCCTCGGCCGCTGCTGCTGGCGTCGACGATGTTGATCCGTTTCGGCGAGCGATGGATAGATGGATTCAACCGAGACCGGAATTACCCGGAAGGGTAAGCCATCTAGTCCGGCCGGCCGGCGGCTTCGGCCGGGGGCGGGGCGGGCGGTTCGGGCGTGATGTCGGAAGCCGGTGCGGATGGCGGCGGCGTCCGCCGGGCGCGGCGCTGGCGCAGCCAGCCGCGGATCCAGGCGGCGATCTCCGACAGGTTCTGGAACACCGGCAGCTTCGGCTGGGCGCCGCGGCTCGGCTCCAGCGCCAGGCCGACCTCGGTGACCTCGTTCTCGTCGTCGACGGCGCGGACGATCAGCTCGACCCCGCCGACCGGCAGCCGGTCGCCGACCTCGACCCGGCCGCCGAACGCGTCCTGCAGGAAGTCGCCGACGGTGCGGGTCTCGCCCGGCTCGGGCAGGGCGAAGCCGTAGCTCTCCGCCACCTCGGCCAGCGGCGCCTCGGCGTGCAGGGTGAAGTCGCCGAAGAAGTCGCGGTCGTCCTCGGCCAGCCGGGTCGGGGTGGCGAACAGCCGGTCCAGCAGGCGCACCTGCTGCGGCGGGGTGAAGATGTAGACTTGGTCGCCCGTCTGCAGCCGCCAGGCATGGTGGATGTCGATCGACTGGCCGTCGCGCACGATCAGGGCCGGCCGGGCCCAGCGCGGGATGCGCTCGCCGCGCGCCACCGGGCTCTGGGCGGCGATGCGGTAGACCACCAGCTCGTGGTTGGCGCGGCCCGGCAGCTCCAGCTCGACGCGGTCGACCGGGCCGATCCGCGGCGGCACGATCAGGCCCAGCCACTTGGCCAGCGGCCGGATCGTCCAGCCCTGCAGCAGCAGCGAGACGACGACCACCAGGAAGACGCCGTTGAAGATCGTCCGCCCGTCCGGCAACTGCGCGATCAGCGGCAGGATGGCCAGCAGGATCGACACCGCGCCGCGCAGCCCGACCCAGGCGACGAAGGTGGTCTCGTTGCGCGAGAAGCCGTAGGGCAGCAGGCACAGCCAGACCGCGATCGGCCGGGCCACGAAGGTCAGCGTCAGCGCCACGGCCAGGGCCGGCAGGGCCACGGCGGGGAATTGCGACGGCGTCGCCAGCAGGCCGAGGGTCAGGAACATGCAGATCTGGGCCAGCCAGGTCATGCCGCTCTGGAACCGGCGGATCAGGGCGGCGGCCCGCAGCGTGGCATTGCCGGCGACCAGGCCGGCGACATAGACGGCAATGAAGCCCGACCCCTCCAGCATCCCGGTGGCGGCAAAGATCAGCAGGGCGAGGCTCAGCACGATCACCGGGTACAGGCCCGGGTCGAGGCTGACCCGGTTGATCACGCGCACGATCACGAAGCCGCCGGCTAGGCCGAGGGCGATGCCGATGCCGGCCTGCAGCGCGAAGGTGGTGAGCAGGGACCAGCTCAGGGTCTCCGCCCCGGTGCCCAGGCGCGCCGCCTCGACCAGGGCCAGCGTCAGGAAGATCGCGATCGGGTCGTTGCTGCCGGATTCGATCTCGAGGGTCGACCGCATGCGGTCGCGCAGGGTGATGCCGCCGACCCGCAGCAGGAGGAACACGGCGGCGGCGTCGGTCGGGCTGACGATGGCGCCGGTCAGCAGCGATTCGTACCAGCCGAAGCCGAAGGCGTAGCGGGCGGCCACGGCGACGATGCCGGTGGTCAGCAGCACGCCGGCCGTGGCCAGGGTCAGGGCCGGGGCGGCGGCGGTGCGGAAGCTGTGCAGACGGGTCTCGAAGCCGCTGTCGAACAGGATCAGCGCCAGGGCCACGCTGCCGATGAAATAGGCGGCTGGGGCGTCGTCGAAATGGATCTGGCCGATGCCGTCCTCGCCGGCGCCGAGGCCGACCGCGAGGAACACCAGCAGCAGCGGGGCGCCGACCCTGAACGAGATCAGGCTGGTGAAGACGCTGAGCGCGATGAGGCCCGCCGCGACGAGAATGGCGAGGTTCATCGCCTCGATCATCGTGCCTGTTCCTCACTCCGGGGTCGCGGCCGCAGCCGCGCGACTCGCCTCCTGCAATCCACCCCAGAAAGGTGACGGAAATCGGGCCCGTTGGCGAGGTTTCCGTCCCGCCGCAGGCGCAGGTCTTCCGCGCGTCGGGCGTGCCGGGCCGCCGGTGTCGCTCTGGCGCCGGTCGGGTCAGGAGGGCACCAAAGGTCATTCCGCTGTCTGCGCCGCGGCCATGTTCCTGGCAGCGACGTCGATCGTCTCCTGGTATTCCTTCTTGGGACTGAACTCGAGAATCTCGGTCTCCTCCTCGAACACGGGCACATGCCCAGGCTCGAGGTAGTAGACGTCCCCGGTCTTCAGCACGAAATCGCCATCCTTGCGCTTGATGCGTACCCGGCCCCTGAGGATATAGCCCCAGTGCGGCGATTGGCACATGTCGTCCGGCAGTCCCTTGAACAAGGGCGTCGCGTCCACGCCCTTGGGGAAGGTTTCATAGGAGACGATCATCCCACCCCATTCGGTCAGGCGGCTGCGGAAGCCATCTCCGTAGTCCTCCACCAGCGGCAACTCTTTCATCGCACAATGCATTTCCTTCTCCTCGTGACCTCGATGCGGGTCCGTTCCGCGGGCTGCCGATGCTGCGGGATCTGGCGTTCGGGATTACCCTGCCTGTAATGTCGCGGGGCGCGCTGCCCGACGGCTCGCCGATCGACGCTTCGGCCTCCGTATTGACGGGACCGCCGCAGTGTAGGGGCGGTGGGTGTTCAGGACTTTGCCGGAATGCTCTTTCTCTTTGCAGCGATGGCGGAGGTCTGCGCGACGGATCCGGGAGCGATGAATGGACGCTCTTTCCGAGGCTCTCAACGCGGTCCGCATGACCGGCGCCATCTTCTTCCATGCGGAATGCGCGGCACCCTGGGGCTTTGCGGTGCCTTCGGTCGCCCAGGTCCAGCATGTGCTGTCTCCCGGCACCGAGCGTCTGGTGAATTACAACCTGGTCACCGAGGGCAGGGCGTTTGCCCGATTCAGCGACGGCAACGAGATCACGCTTCGGCCGGGCGACCTCGTCATGCTGCCCCATGGCGATGCCCACACGGTGTCGAACGGATCGCCGCGGACCTTCATCGACAGCGCCGCCAGCCTTGCCGGCATCCTGCAGGGAAACGGCAGCATGATGCGCTTCGGCGAGAGCGGCGAGATCACGCGGTTCATCTGCGGCTTCTTCGGTTGCGAACGCTCCGCCGACCGCCTGTTCCTGGCCGGCCTGCCGCAGTTCATCCGCGTCAACCTCCGGGACAATCCCGGAAGCGCATGGCTGGAGGCCGCGATCCGGCATCTGGTGTCGGAAGCCGAATCCGATCGGCCCGGGCGCTCCGTACTGCTCTCGAGGATGGCGGAATCGCTCTTCATCGAAGCGCTGCGCTGCCACATGGAGCAATTGCCGGGCGACCAGACCGGCTGGCTGGCCGGTGCGCGCGACCCGGTCGTCGGCGGCGTCCTGGCGCTGCTGCACCGCGATCCTGCCGGCGACTGGACCCTGGGGGACCTGGCCAGCGCCGTCGGCGCCTCGCGGTCGGTCATCGCCAAGCGGTTCAATCGGTTCATCGGCGACTCACCCATCGCATATCTGGCGCGCTGGCGCCTGGAGCTGGGGGCAAGGCAGTTGCGGACCTCGGCAAAGCCGATCGCCCAGGTCGCCGCGGAGGTCGGCTACGAATCCGAAGCCGCCTTCAGCCGCGCCTTCAAGCGGGCGTTCGGGCTGCCGCCGGCGCAGTATCGGCGACGGCAGGCCAACGGCGCGCCGATGCCGGACGCGGGGTCGTCCAGGCCATCACCCGGGGCCGGCCGATAGTCGCGCCGGCCGCGGATCGCGCGTCAGGATGCGGCGAGCAGCTCGGCGGCCAGCCTCTCCCCCTCCGCCCTGTCGCCGACCACATGCAGGGCCTTGACCGGATTGGCCTTGGCCACCTGGGCGATGCGCTGGCGCATCGCCTCCTGCACGGCCGCGTCGCCGGTGACGTAGATCATCGCCTTGCAGAACCGTCCCAGCGGGTCCCGGCGGGCCTTCAGCCAGATGTTGGTCAGCCGCTCGGCCTCGTGCGGCTCGGCCTCGTGATCATGGGTGGCGAGCCGGATCACCAGGGCGAAGGGGATTTCCCGTCCGATCAGCGCGTCGAAGCCGGCCAGGACGCGTTCGACGCGCCGGGGCTCGTCGAGCTCGGGGAAGCGCAGGAACACTGCCGGCCATGCGGCGAGGTCGAACAGGATCCGGTCCGGCGCCGCCGCGGCGACATCGTCGGGATAGAAGATCGTCTCGTCGGCCATGGTCAATCCCTCGTCCCGGGAAATGCGGATGGCGCCCGGCGCTGCCCGTCCCTCGGCAGACAGCGAAGCAGCAGCCCGGCCGCCAGCAGGATTCCGGCCGCTCCGAACGCGTAGAACGCGGTCCAGCCGATGCCGGCGATCAGCTTGCCCGCCGCGATCGTCGCGACGATGCCGGCCAGGCGGCAGCCGCCGAACAGCACGGCGTAGTCGGTGGCGACCTGGTCGCCCTCGGCCCAGGTCAGGATCAGCGACGCCATCACGACGAAGATCCCGGCGACGCCGGCGGCCATCACCAGCGCCCCGGCGATGGCCGCCGCCGTCGTGTCGCCGCGATAGCCGAAGCCCATCGCCGCCAGCGCCGCGAGGCACGCCAGGGCGAAGGCCGCCACGGTCGCCGCATGGCCGAATCTCCGGATCAGCGGTGCCGCCGCCAGCGACACGCCGAGCAGGCCGACCGGCTGGATCGTGCCCACGACCCAGGCGATGCGGTCGAGGGATACGCCGAGATCCACCAGCATCACCCGGTTCAGCGCGCTCAGCGGGAAGATGATGCAGGACGCGAAGACCAGGACACCGAGCCGCCGGACCATCTGCGGCCGGGCCTGGAAGGCCAGCAGGGCATGGCCCGGAGGCTGCCGCCGGCGCGGGATCCGCCGGTCGGCATCGGTCAGGGCGAGGACCGGCAGCAGCGTGATCGCCATGAGCAGCGCGACCAGGGCGAAGGTCGCCGCCCAGCCGATGGCGGACAGCAGGCCGACGAAGACACCGCCCCCGATCATCGCGCCGATCGCGAGACCCGCCAGCTTGACCGCGGCGGCGAACGGCTTCGCTGCCGCCCCGGTCAGCTCCACGGTCAGCGCATCGAGCGCCAGGTCCATGGTGGCGACCGCCAGGGCGACGGCCAGGCCGATGGCGAACAGCGCCGGCAGCGGCAGCGCCTCCGACAGGGCCACCGCGATCAGGCCCGCCACCGCGACCGCCAGCATGGCGACGATCCAGCCCACCCGCGGCGTCAGGAACGGCAGGCGCCGGCGGTCGACGACCGGCGCCCACAGGAACGACAGACCGAACGGCAGATACAGGGCGAAGGTCCAGGCGACGCCGTCGATCGCCATCCCGCGGGCCCGCAGGATCGGCGGCAGCCCGCCTTGCAGCAGCGCAGTGATCAATCCGAACGAAACATAGAACGCACCGACCGCGAGCAGGACTTTGCGGCGGTCCGGCATCGTCGTCCCGTCGATGCTCGGGTCGGCGGCGTGGAGATCAGCGGCCATCGCCTACCACCGGTACTTCAGGGTGCCGAGGATCGTCCGGCCCTGGCCGTAGTTGCAGAAATCCGCGGCGTTGCAGGTGTAGGTGACGCGATCGAACAGGTTGGTGACGGTCAGCAGGGCGCTGGTCCCGTCCAGCCGGGAATCGAGCCGGCTCAGGTCATAGCGCAGCGAGGCGTCGAACACGACGTAGTCGGGAATCTCCTGCGTGTTCGCCGCATCGGCATAGGCCGAACCGACATAGCGCAGCCCGGCGCCCAGGGTCAGGCCCCCCAGGGTGCCGTCCCGCAGCGTGTAGTCGCCCCAGGCCGATGCGGTGGTGCGCGGCACCGAGACCGGCCTCTTGTGCAGATCGGGACCGTTGCTCCTGGTCACCTCGGGATCGAGCCAGGTGAAGCTGCCGATCAGGTTGAGGCCCTCGATCGGGCTGACCTTGGCCTCGACCTCGATGCCGCGCGAGCGGATCTCGCCGGTCTGGACATAGGCGTTGATCGGCGCTCCCGGGGTCGGATCGCGGGTCAGGACGTTCTGCTGCCTCAGATCGAACGCCGCGACGGTGAACAGGCCGTCGAAGCCGGGCGGCTGGTACTTGATGCCGATCTCGTACTGCTCGCCGGTGGTCGGCTGGAACGGCGGGCCGTAGGCGTTGGCCGTGACCGACGGGTCGAACGAGGTCGAATAGCTGGCGTACGGGGCCAGGCCGTTGTCGAAATTGTAGATGGCGGCGGCGCGCCAGGTGAACTTGGTGAAGACCTGGTCCGTGCTGGTGCCGGCCAGGTCGTTCTCGTTGCTGATGGCGGCCCGGTCGAACCGTCCGCCCAGCAGCAGGCTCAGTTGGTCCAGCCTGATCTGGTCCTGGGCATAGAGGCCGAGCAGGTTCTCGGTCCGGTCGGGGCTGGTGTAGGCCGCGGGCCGGGTGATGGGCTGGCTGTAGTCGGGATCGAGGTAGTCGAGGCCGGGCGCCGGCCCGAAGCCCTGGGTCTGCTGCCAGTTGTCCCATTGGTAGTCGATGCCGAAGACGGCCGTATGCCGCAGCGGCCCGGTCTGCAGGTCGCCCTGCAGCCGGGTGTCGAGATTCACCGCATCCAGGCTCTCGTCGGACCACAGCGCGACCCGGTTCAGCGTGTGGCCGTCCGCCCGCAGGCCGGTCGAATAGACCACGCTCTGGTCGAGGTCCATGTGCCAGTAGCGGACGTTCTGATGCAGGCTCCAGCGCTCGTCGAGACGGTGGTCGAGCTGATAGCCGATCGCCGCCTGCGTCCGGTTGAACGTGTTGAAGTCCGGCGATCCGTCGAAGAAGTCGCGCGGGATCTTGCCGTTGGGATTCGGCAGGATGGTGCCGCGCGACGGCAGCACGCCGTAGTAGCCGCCCTTCGGGTCGCGCTGGTAGAGGCCGAGAATGGTCAGCGACGTGTCCGCGTTCGGGGTCCAGGTCACGGCCGGGGCGATCGAAAAGCGCTGTTCCTCGGTCAGCCTGACCGAGGTGTCGGCATCGCGCGCGATGCCGGTCAGCCGGTACAGCAGGCTCCCATCCTCGGTCAGCGGCCCGCCCAGGTCGAAGCCGCCCTGGAACCGGTCATGGCTGCCGGCCTGGAATTCGACCTCGCCGAACGGGGTCTCGGTCGGGCGCTTGCTGACCAGGTTGACGAGGCCGCCGAGCGGCGCCTGGCCATAGAGGACCGAGGCCGGTCCCTTCAGCACCTCGACCCGCTCGAGGTCATACGGGTCGATCTGCGGGATCAGGTATGACGTGCCCCGCGGCAGCCGCAGGCCGTCGAGATACTGGAAGCTGTCGGTGACGGCGCCGATGCCGCGGATATAGATCTGATCGAAGCGGGAGATGTCGCCCCGGATGTCGGTCGCGAGGCCCGGCGTGTAGCGCAG
This sequence comes from Inquilinus sp. CA228, assembly GCF_052078665.1. NCBI lineage: Bacteria > Pseudomonadati > Pseudomonadota > Alphaproteobacteria > Rhodospirillales > Rhodospirillaceae > Inquilinus > Inquilinus sp. CA228. The sequence goes on from NZ_JBQJIK010000023.1 coordinate 32,685, forward strand.
GGCCTGCTTGACCTGCTGGGCGCCCTGGATGTCGATCTGGTCGCGGCCGACGATGCTGATCGACTGGGGCGTCTCGATCACGGGCGTATCGGTCTTGGTCGCCGTGGCGCTTTGCCGGGCGATGTAGCCGTCGACCGGCCCCCAGGCGCTTTCGCTCGCCCCGGTGACGATGATCGGTTCGAGCATCGGTGCGCCGTCCGGCCCGGTCTGGCCGGTCCCGCCCGGGATCTCCGAGACCGCGACCGTCGTCGGATTGGTGAACCGGTAGGTCAGGTCGGAGCCTTGCAGGATCCGGTCCAGCGCCTCCGCCGGGGCCAGCACGCCGGTGACGCCCGGGGACATCTTGTCCGCAGCGATCTCGGGCCGATAGGTGACCTGCAGGCCCGAGGTGCGGCCGAAGGCAGCCAGCGCGCTCGCGAGCGGCCCGGACGGAATGCTGAACGACAGCCGCTGCGCGCCGGCCTGAGCCTGGGCGGAGGGCGGTGCCAGAACCGGCACCATCCCGATCGCCACGGTCGCCAGCAGGGCTGCCGCCAGTGCCCTCCGTCTGGTGCTTGTGCTGCCTTCGATACCCTTCCGCCGCCGCATGGCCGACCCCTCCCGGTTGATCGCGAGGGCCTGCGTATGGCAGCGGCTAACGACAACGCCCTATGACATGGAACGACCGGGGCCGCGGGATTTTCTCTCTCCTCGACAACTTTCTCCGGCGATGCTCTCAGGCGGAGGAGATGACGATCAGCCAGGGGGAGAATTCTCGGACCCGGCCGCCATATGGCTGCACGACGGCTTCCAGTGCCGTCACCGGATCCGTGAGATCGAAGACGCCGCTGATGCGGCGCGATCCCAGGGATGCGTCGGCCAGCACGATGCGGCCCGGTTGCCAGCGTCCGATTCGGGCAATGACGGCGGATATCGTCTCGCGCTCGGCGACGATCATGCCGTCGCGCCACGCCGCGATCTGGCCCGTGTCCCGCTGGCCGCGCTCGACTGCCAGCGAGGCCGGATCGAACGTCATCCAGTCGCCGGCCGCGAGCCGGATGCCCGGGGCGGCGGATCCCGGCGGCCGCGCCTCGACCAGGCCGCGATCGACGGCCACGGTCAGATAGCCGGCGTCCCGGCTGACGTCGTATGCCGTCCCCAGCGCAGTCGCCGTCAGCCCGTCAACGGCCGCCTGGAACGGTCGGGCCGGGTCCTCGGCCACTTCGAAGAACGCCATGCCGGCGAGAAGCTCGACGCGCCGCGCCGTCGCCGCGAAGTCGAGCCGGATGGCGCTTTCCGGGCCCAGCGTGGCCGTGCTGCCATCCGCGAGGGGAATGCGGCGGATCTCGCCGGTCGCGGTGATGAAATCCGCTTTCGCCCTCAGGATCAGCACGGGCACGTAGAAGGCGCCGGCCGTCGCCGCGGCTAGGCCCGCGGCCCCGCCGGCCAGCAGGCCGCGCCGCGAGACGCCCCGCCGGCCCCGCCGCCCGGCCTCGCGACGGTCGGAGATCGCCTTTCCGGCCAGGCCGTGGATCTCCGCGACCTCCGCCCAGGCCGCCTCGTGCCTCGGGCTGCGCGCGCGCCAGTTCCGCAGCAGATCCCGCGCCACAGGATTGCCGGGATCGTTCTGCAGGCGGATGACCAGATCGAGCGCCTGCTCGAAGAGCATGTCGTCTTCCGGCGCGGCTTGCTTCATTCGGTCCCGGTCCGCTGGCGTCACCGGATCCGCCTGGCGTGGCGAATCTCGGCCCACACTATCTGGCCCACACTATCTAGAACGACCGGGAGGCGGGATTTTTCTCCCGGCGCCGGACTCAGCCATCGATGGTGCCGAGGCGATCGCGCAGGTGGCGGTAGGCCTCGCGGATCAGCGTCCAGGTCCGTGTCGTCGACAGGCCCAGCTCCTCGCCGATCTCGCTCAACGTCTTCTCCCCCAGGCGATGCGCCTCGAACGCCCGGCGCGTCCGCGCCGGCAGTTCGGCCAGGGCCCGGTCGACGATCGCCAGCTTCTGCCGGTCATGGACGATCGTTTCCGGCCAGGGCGCCGGATCGGCGATGGTGGCGGCCTGTTCGTCCGAAATCGCAGCGCATCCCATCCGCCGCTCACGCCGGTCGAAGTCGATGGAGAGGTTGCGGGCCACCTGATGCAGATAGGCTCTGGGATTGTCTCCCTTCGGCGTCGCCGTCAGCAGCCGCGCGAAGGTGTCCTGGGTCAGGTCGGCGGCCGTCTCGGCCGTGTGCCCGCGGCGCCGCAGGAACCGCTGGATCTCCCGTGCATGTCGGTCGAACAGCCCGTGCAGGTCCCACGTCATCGCCGTACGGCTCCGCCCCCGCATGCTGTCGGGATCGTCCGGCCGGTCCCGCCGGCCGAAAGGACAAGCTTCTCCCGCTTAAGGCCTTTGCCTGGGCTCCGCAATCGTGGAACCGGGGCCGATTCCGGATCGCTTCCGTGGGAATCGGTAAAGAAAGATCAATATTCTCTGGACTTTGTCCCTTGCCGCCGTTCCGATCTGACGTCCTTGCGGTTGCGAAGCGTTCGCGCTTTTTCGCGATCTGTTGCGGAGCAGCCACAGGACATCCACAGACCCTGCCGTGTCGGGCCCCGCCATCAGCCCAGCACCGTCACCGCGGCGATGGCGGCGGCCAGCAGCTCCTCGCGGGACGCGCCGTCGCGCGCGTGCAGCGACAGCCCCTGCATCACCGTGCCGAAGAAGGTGGCGAGGCCGCCGATATCGGTGCCGGCCGGCAGGTCGCCGTCCTCGACCCCGCGCCGCAGCCGCCGGCGGATCCGCTCGGTGGTCTCGCGCCGGAGGTCGGCAAGATGGCGCCGCAGGCCGTCATTCTCCGGCAGGCCGTTGACCAGACCAAGGATCAGCATGCAGCCGCCGACCCCGGGCGAGGCGAGGGCAATCTCGGCGCTCGCCGTCAGCATGCCGAGGATCGACTTGCGGGCGGTCGCGCCGGTTTCCAGCGCCCGCATGCTGCCGGCGCCGTCGGTGGCCAAATAGAGGTCGAGCGCCTCGCGGAACAGCGTCTCCTTGGAGCCAAAGGCGGCATAGAAGCTGGGCGGGTTGATGCCCATCGCCGCGGTCAGGTCGACCAGCTGTGCCCCTTCATAGCCCTTGGCCCAGAACACCTCGATCGCGCGTCGTAGCGCCGTGTCGCGATCGAAGCTGCGCGGCCGGCCTCGCGTCGCCATCCGTGTTCCTTTCTGTAGCTGCATTTACATAATTCTCTTGACGCCCGCTGCGCAAGCCGACAATCTTTCTGTAGTCAGAATTACTGAATTCCGGAGATCCGAGATGAAGAGCGGCCCTGCGCCCGATCCGAGCCTGACCGCGGCCCGTCTGGAGGTGATCACCGCCTATTTCCACGGCACGGACAGCCGCGACCCGGCCTTCCTCGACCTGTTCACCGAGGATGTGGAGCTGTTCTTCCCGAAATTCGGCCTGACCCGCGGCAAGGCGGCGGTGGCGGCGTTCGGCGCCCGGCTGGCGGCCGAGCTGGAGAGCCTGGAGCACGACATCCCCGGGCTGCACCGCATTGTCGCCGGCGACACCATCGTGGTCGAGGGCACCGAGGCCGGCGTCACCCGCAGCGGGCTGCGCTGGCCGGACGGGGTGGTGTCGCAGGGCCGGTTCTGCGACGTGTTCACGTTCGCGGGCACGCTGATCCGCAGCATCCACATCTATGTCGACCCCGACTTCACCAGCGCCGACCGCGACCGCATCCGCATCCTGCGCGGCGAGGCGGCGGCCGGCGGCGGGGCCCGGGCGGCGCTCGAGCGCTATCTGGCGGCGATGCGGTCGCGGGCGACGCCGGAGGCGGTGGCCTCGCTGTTCACCGCGGATGCCGACTGGGACATCCCCGGCGCGGTCGACCGCGTGCCCTGGATCGGGCGCCGCAGCGGCCGTGCCGGCGTCGCCGATTTCGTCCGCGCCCTGTGGGACGGGATCGAGCCGATCCGCTTCGACATCACCGCCATCGCCGCCGAGGGCGACCGCGCCTTCGCCGCCGGCGAGCTGGAAGCGCGGGCCCGGCGCACCGGCCGGATCATGCGCAGCGAGTTCGTCATCGACGTCACCGCGCGCGACGGGCTGATCTCCCGCTGCCGCCTGCTCGAGGACAGCTTCGCGATCGCCCAGGCCGCCGCCTGATCAGGACAAGAGCTCGACCGCGCTGCGCACCAGGGCGGCGGCGCCCAGGCCGATGCAGCGCTCGTCCGGCTGGTAGTCGGAATTGTGCAGGTGGTCGTTACGGCCGGGCTGGGCGGCGCCGACGCGGAGATGGAAGGACGGCACCCGCTCGGAGAAGAAGGCGAAGTCCTCGGCGCCGAAGCCGGGCGTGGTCTCGTGCACCACGTCGCCGAACTGCGCCCGCACCGCGGCCACCGAGGCGTCCAGGATGCGGCCGTCATTCATCAGCGGCGGCACGCCCAGCTGGTAGTCGAGATCGCAGGTCACGCCCTGGGTCGCCGCGATGCCCTGCACGATCCGGCGGATCGCCGCCTCCGCCGCCGCCCGTGACTCGGGCGACCGGGCCCGCACCGTGCCGCGCAGGGTGCAGGTGTCGGGGATGATGTTGTGGGTGGCGCCGCCGGCGATGCTGCCGACCGTCACCACCGCGCCCTGGGCCGGGTCGATGGTGCGCGACACCACGGTCTGCAGCTGGGTCACCAGATAGGCGGCGGCGACGATCGGGTCGGCCGCGTCCTGCGGCCGCGCGGCATGGCCGGACCGGCCGCGCACGATGATGTCGAAGGTGTCGGCCGAGGCGGTGCTGGCGCCGCGGAGGTAGCCGAACTGCCCGGTCGGCATGGTCGGGCTGTTGTGGAAGGCCAGCGCCATGTCGACGCCGTCCGCCGCGCCGTCCTCGATCATCGCCGCGGCCCCGCTCTCCGGCGTCTCCTCGGCCGGCTGGAACACCAGCCGCACGGTCCCGCGCAGCCGCGGCGCCAGGTCCTTCAGCACGGCGCCGACGCCGATCAGCGTCGCGGTGTGGATGTCATGGCCGCAGGCATGCATCTTGCCCGGCACGGTGCTGGCGAAGGGCAGGCCGGTCATCTCCTGGATCGGCAGCGCGTCCATGTCGGCGCGGATCAGCAGGCAGGGGCCGGGGGCGCCGCCCTCGATCTCGGCGACGATGCCGGTGCGGCCGATCCCGGTGCGATAGGGGATGCCGAGCTTGTCGAGCTCTGCCGCGACCACGCCGGCGGTGCGCTCGACCTCGAAGCCGATCTCCGGATGGGCATGGATGTCGCGCCGCACCTCGACCAGGCCGGGGGCGACGGCCGCGACCGCCGTGTCGATCGAGGCGCCGATGTCGTTGATGCCGCGCGTATCCATGGACCGGTGGGCTCCCCTTGGGCCGAATGAATGGCGTCGGGCCGAGGGCAGGGCCGGGGCCGGTCGGGCCGACGAGGATCGAGTCATTGCACCCGAAGGGGACGGCGTCCACCCCCGCGATTCGCAGCCCAGGCACCGGCCCGCGGCCCGGCGCGACGTTGCCGCGCGTCCTTTACATCCGGCGGGGCGGTTCCCAGCTTGGCCGGAAGGGGCGCGATCGCCCGGGCTCGGGCCATGGACAGAACGGAGCAAGCGATGCGGTTGTTGGTTGTCGGCGCCGGCGCCACCGGCGGGTATTTCGGCGGCCGGCTGGCCCAGGCCGGCCGCGACGTGACCTTCCTGGTGCGGCCCGGCCGCGCCGCCGCGCTGCGGGCGGACGGGCTGCGCATCGTCAGCCCGCATGGCGACGCCACCTTGGCGCCGCGGCTGGTCACCGCCGACGCGGTCGACGGCCCCTATGACGCGGTGCTGCTGGCGGTGAAGGCCTATGGCCTGGCCGGGGCGATGGCCGACCTCGCCCCCGCTGTCGGGCCGGAGACCATGATCCTGCCGCTGCTGAACGGCATGCGGCACATGGACCTGCTGTCGGCGCGCTTCGGCTCCGCGGCGGTGCTCGGCGGCGTCTGCAAGATCGCCGGCACGGTCGATGCCGAAGGCCGGATCGTGCAGCTCGCCGGCTTCCACGAGCTGGCCTATGGCGAGCGGGACGGCACGCCGTCGGCCCGCACCGACCGGCTCGATTCGGTGCTGCGCGGCGCCGGCTTCGACGCCCGGCTGACGCCCGGGATCGAGCTCGAGATGTGGCAGAAATGGGTGACGCTGGCGGCGCTGGGCGGCATCACCTGCCTGATGCGCGGCAGCACCGGCGAGGTCGTGGCCGCGCCCGGCGGGGCCGATTTCGCCGGCCGCTTCCTGGACGAGGTGGTGGCGGTGGTCAACGCGGTCGGGACGCCGCCCGGCAGTGCCTTCCTGGCCAGCACCCGGGCGTTCCTGACCGAGCCGGGCGCCGCCCGCACCTCGTCGATGTATCGCGACCTGCAGCAGGGCGGGCCGATCGAGGCCGACCAGATCATTGGCGACCTGCTGGTCCGCGGCCGGGCCGCCGGGATCGACACCCCGCTGCTGGCCCTGGCCGCGACCCATCTCGTCGTCTATCAGCGCCGCCTTGCCGGCGGCTAGGCGGTCAGCGGCCGACCGCCAGGCGGGCGACGTCCTGCCACTGCTCCCAGCCGGCAAGCCGGCTCTCATATTCGGCCCGCGTCACCTCCAGATTGTGCGGGCCGAAGAACACCCGCAGCGGCGGCTCGGCGGCGTCGACGATGCGCAGGATGGCCGGGCCGCTGGCGCCTGGATCGGCGAATTCGGCGTCGCGCCAGCGCAGGAGCCGCCCGGCGCGGATCTCGTCATAGGCGGGGTTCGCCTCGGCATGGATCATCGAATCGCCTTTCCATTCGGTGGCGTAGCCGCCGGGCTCGACCAGCGTGACCTTGACGCCGGTGCCGGCCAGCTCGCCCTGCAGCGCCTGGCTCAGTCCCTCCAGCGCCCATTTCGAGGCGTGGTACAGGCCCAGCATCGGGAAGGCGTTGACGCCGCCGACCGAGGACACCTGGATGATGTGGCCCGACCCCTGGGCCCCCTGGGCCCGCAGGATCGGCAGCGCCGCCTGGGTCACCCACAGCGCGCCGAACAGGTTGGTCTCGATCTGCGCCCGGGCCTGCGCCTCGCTGACCTCCTCGACCGCGCCGAGCAGGCCGTAGCCGGCGTTGTTGACCACCACGTCCAGCCGGCCGAACCGCTCCTGCGCCGTCGCCACCGCCGCGAACACCGCCGCCCGGTCGGTCACGTCCAGCCGGATCGGCGCGACCTGGGCGCCGTACTCATGCACCAGATTGCAGAGGCTGGAGAGGTCGCGGGCCGTCGCCGCGACCTGGTCGCCGCGGGCCAGCGCCGCCTCTGCCCAGGCCCGGCCGAGCCCCTTGGATGTGCCGGTGATGAACCACACCTTCATGCTGTCCTCGTCGGGAGCGATGTCGGGATTGAAACGGAGGATCCTCCGTTTCACCTATCTAAGTGGAGGATCCTCCGTTTTCAACCGGCGCTACGAATGGTGCATGATGGCAGTCGCTGAACGGAGACTGGTGGCGTGACGGCGTTGGACGGAATGGACGAGCAGGAGACGGGCGGGGCGCCGGCGCGCGCCGACGCCCGGCGCAACCGCGAGCGGCTTCTGGCGGCGTCGGCGGAGCTGTTCGGCGCGGTCGAGGGCGAGGTCACGCTGTCGGCGGTGGCGGCCCGGGCCGGGGTCGGCATCGGCACTCTCTATCGCCACTTCCCGACCCGCGAGGCGCTGGTCGAGGCGGTGTACCGCAACGAGGTCGACCGGCTGTGCGACGCCGCCGGGACGCTGCTGCGCCAACTGCCGCCGGAGGCCGCGCTGGCCGACTGGATGGACCGCTACGCCGCCATGGTCGCCGCCAAGCGCGGCATGGCCGAGGTGCTGACGCGGGTGCGGGATACCGATTCCGGCGCCATGGCCCAGACCAAGACACGGATCAGGCAGGCGATGACCCTGCTGCTCGACGCCGCCGCGAAGGCCGGGGTGATCCGGGCCGACGCCGATGCCGATGACGTGCTGCTGGCGGCGGCCGCCAGCATCTGGGCGATCGCCGGCCAGCCCGACTGGCGCCAGCGTGCCGGCCGGCTGCTGCGGCTGCTGCTCGACGGCCTGCGCTACCGGCCGGGCGGCTAGCGCAGGTCGGCGCCGACCGCCTCGGCGACCGAACGGAAGCCGTCGGCGCGCAGCCGGCCGGCCAGGTCGCGCTTGATCTCGCCGACCAGGCCGGGGCCGCGATAGGCCAGGGCGGTGTAGAGCTGCACCAGGCTGGCGCCGGCGCGGATCTTGGCATAGGCGTCGGCGCCGCTGGCCACGCCGCCGACCCCGACCAGCGGCAGCCGGCCGGCCACCAGCTTCGCCATCCGCCGCAGCACCGCGGTCGAAGGCTGCATCAGCGGCTTGCCGCTCAGCCCCCCGGGCTCGCCGGCCAGGTCCGGCGGCAGCCCGGCCGGGCGGGCGATGGTGGTGTTGGACACGAGCAGCCCGTCGATGCCGGCGGCCAGCGCCACCTCGGCGACATCCTCGAGATCCTCGGGCGTCAGGTCGGGGGCGATCTTGACCAGGATCGGCGGCCGCGCCGTGCCGTCGGCCCGCGCCGCGGTGACGGCGGCCAGCAGGCGCTGCAGCGGCTCGCGGCTCTGCATCGCCCGCAGCCCGGGGGTGTTCGGCGAGGAGATGTTGACGACGAGATAGTCGGCCAGCCGGGCGAAGGCGCGGATGCCGGCGGCGTAGTCCGCCTCCGGGTCGCGGCTGTCCTTGTTGCGGCCGACATTGATGCCCAAGAGACCAGGGGCGGCGGCGCCGTTGACCTGCCGCGCCTCCAGCCGGGCCACGGCGGCGGCATGGCCACGGTTGTTGAAGCCGTAGCGGTTGATCAGCGCCTGCTGGTCCGGCAGCCGGAACGCCCGCGGCCGCGGGTTGCCGGGCTGGGCCCGCGGCGTGACGCTGCCGATCTCGACGAAGCCGAAGCCGAGCCGCAGCATCGGGTCCATCACCTCGGCATCCTTGTCGAAGCCGGCGGCGAGGCCGATCGGGTTGGCGAAGGCGCGGCCCCACAGCGTCACCGCCAGGACCGGGTCGTCGGGCGCGCTGACGACGGGCCCGAGGCCGAGCTTCAGCGCGGTGATGGTGGCCCGGTGCGCCGTCTCGGGCGGCAGCGCCTTCAGCACCGGCGCGGCCAGGGCGAACAGGCGGCTCACGGGGCGGCGACGGTCGGGAACAACTGCGGCGGGAAGACATGGCGGCCGTCGACCAGCGGCAGCGGCGCCACGCCCTGCACCGCGGCCAGCGGCAGCTCGGCATGGAGATGCGGGAACAGGGCTCCGCCGCGCGACGGCTCCCAGCGCAGCGCGTCGCCCAGTGCCGCCGGGTCCACCGCCACCAGCACCAGCCCGTCCCGGCCGGCGAAGTGGCGGGACGCGGTCTCCTCGGCCTGCTCGGCGGTCGAGAAGTGGATGAAGCCGTCCTGGTGGTCGACGGCGGAGCCGCGATAGGTGCCGGCGGCCTCGGCGGCCGCCCATTCCGCGGCGCTGCAGATCTTGTAGATGGTCATGGCGGGCGAACCCTAGGGAAGCGGTCCCCGCCCGTCAATCGCGGGGTCCGATCGGTGGATCGTGAGCGTTGCAGAATGCGAATCGTATGTGGCTGCGCGTTGCAAATTGCGAGTTCAAGTTCGGGATCAAAAGTCGGCCGGACTTTAAATTTCCCTACAATAGGCAGATTTTGGAATTAAATGCCTGTTTTGCTCATAAGACCGAGATCTTATCCGTTCTGCCCATGTCGGACGGCCCCATCGCGCTTCTGGCACGGCCCTTGCGTCGTTGGTTGGCATTGAACCCTTGGGAGGGGCCCAAAATGGGCGACATTGCGATGACGGATAATCTGGCGGTGGTCGAGCTGAAGACCCCGATGAGCTACGCCCTCGACATGGTGACGGCGATGGGCGACCCCGGCATTTCCACGGTCCCGACCAAGCCGACCGCCGGCATGCTGGCGGCGGGCGCGCGGGCGGGCGGTGTCACGGTCGAGGTCGCCTGGCGGGTGTTCCAGGCGATGGTCAACGTCGCCGACTGACCGGACGGCCGATGCTCAGCGGCGGGGGCTCGATCATGGCCCCGCTGCCGGCCTCCTCGCTCACCGCTTCCGTGCCGGTCGGCAGCAGGATGGTGATGCGGGTGCCGACCTCGGGCTTGCTGTCGATCATCAGCATGCCGCCATGGCTCTGGACCAGGGCCTTGGCCAGAGGCAAGCCGAGGCCTGACCCTTCGCGCGGCCGGCGCGACAGCTTGCGCGCCTGGCGGAACGGCTCCAACGCCAGGGCGATCTCCTGCTCGGTCATGCCGATGCCGGTGTCGGCTACGGTGATGCGGACCGACCGGGCCACGGTGACGGCGTCGATGGTGACGCGGCCGCCATCGGGCGTGAACTTCACGGCGTTGGTCAGCAGGTTGATCAGGATCTGGCGCAGCCGCAGCGGGTCGGCGCTCAACAGCGGCAGGTCGCGCGCCACGTGCTGCTCGATGGTGATGCCATGGGCCTCGGCGCGCTGCGCCACCAGGCTGACCGCGTCCTGGATGTCGCTGCCCAGGTCGACGGGCTCCGGCTGCAGCTCGATCCGGCCGGATTCGACCCGCGACAGGTCGAGCACGTCGTTGACCAGGGCCAGCAGGTGCTGGCCCGAGCGGTGGATGTCCTCGGCATAGCCGCGATAGCGCTCCGGCAGCGGACCGAGATGCGCGTCCCGGATCAGCTCCGAGAAGCCGAGGATGGCGTTCAGCGGCGTGCGCAGCTCATGGCTCATATGGGCCAGGAAGGTGGTCTTGGCATTGTCCGCCGCCTCGACCGTCCGCATCGCCTCCCGCATGCGGTGCTCGGCCACCCGCTCGGCGGTGATGTCGAGATGTGCCACCACGGCGCCGACCGCGCGGCCTTCGGCGATCGGGGCCGCCAGCAGGCGGATGGTCCGGCCGGCCGCCCCGGCGCCGATCATGTATTCCACCGCGGCCGCCGGCCGGATGCCCAGGACCACGCCGGCGAGATGCACCCGCACCTCGGCGCCGGCCGCGCCGGCGCCGCCGCACAGCGCGAAATAGTCCTCGCCGGGGCGCGAGCCGCCGCCGACGAAGCGCTCGCGCTCGCCCGGCCACTGCCAGGGCGGATTCGCGGTCAGGATGGTGCCGCGCCCGTCGATCAGCGCCAGCGGCATCGGCAGCGCGTTCAGGGTGGCGGCGTGGCGCTCGTCGAGCACGTCGAGCTGGCGCTGGGCCTGCAGCTCCGAGATCCGGCGGTCCAGCCGGGTGGCGATCACGGCCAGGGCGAAGACGATGATGGCGGCCGCGGCGATCAGCCCGGCCAGGATCGTGGGCGGCACCGGGATGCCGGCGGCGCCGGCCTGGGCGGCGGGATCGGGGACGAACCGCGCCGCCGCCATGCCGATGAAGTGCATGCCGCTGATGGCGGCCCCCATCACCAGGGCGGCCAGGATCCGCCGGACGCGCCCGATCTCGGACAGGGCCAGATGCAGCGCGGCGGTGGCGGTGACCAGGGCGACCAGCACCGACAGGGCCAGGACGACCGGGTCGTAGACGATGCGGCCGGGGGCCAGGATCGCGGCCATGCCGACATAATGCATGCCGGCGATGCCGAGCCCGAGGCACAGGCCGCCGGCCAGCAGCGGCGCCTGGCCCGGGCGCGCGGTCGCGCCCGGCGCCGCCTGGCCGAGCGTGGCCACGGTGAAGCCGGCGCCGGTCGCCACCGCGGCGATCAGCAGCGACAGCAGGGTCAGCGGCAGGTCGTAGGCGAAGCCGACCGGCAGGTGCAGGGCCAGCATGGCGATGAAATGCATCGACCAGATGCCGCCGCCCATGGCCACGGCGCCGCCGGCCAGCCACAGCAGCCGCGCCGCGCCGCGGGCGACACGGATGCGCTGGCCGAGATCGAAGGCGACGAAGGAGGCGAGCACCGCGACCAGGATGGCGAGGGCCACCAGCCAGGGGTCGTGGCCGGGCAGCAGGGACTGGGACAAAGTCTCGCTGGTGAAATGCATCGCCGTTCCGGTCGGGCGGCCGGAAAAACCCGGCCATCCAGCGCGTTAGGAGCATATCGCCGGTGCGGCGGCGTGGCTATGGGCGACGAATCGGCACCGGCGTGGAGTCGATCGCGGACGGCCGATCGGCCACCGGGTGCGGGCGCCGGCCGTCCATCCCGGGCTTCACCGCCGGCACGGGCCTGGCCGCTTCGCCGAAATCCAGGACCACCGCCAAGCCGGGGCAGTTGTCCGACAGCGCCAGCCGGATCTCGTGCAGCTGGGCCACCGCCGCCACCAGGCTGAGGCCGAGGCCGCTGCCGGGGGTCATCCGGCTGGCGTCGAGCCGGAAGAAGCGCTGGAACACCTTCTGCTGCGCCGCCTCCGGGATGCCGGGGCCGGTGTCGCGCACCTGCCCGAGCGGGCCGCCGGGCCCCGGCGCCAGCGACACCGTGATCCCGGTCCCGGGCGGGGTGTGGCGGATCGTGTTCTCGACCAGATTGGCCAGCATCTGGGTCAGGAGTTGGCGGTCGCCGCGGATCCGCTGGCCGGGCGCGACCGTGCCGGTCAGGCGGTGCCCGGAATCGTCCGCGACCGGGCCGTAGGTGTCGATGATGGTTTCGAACACCCCCGACAGGTCGATCGGGGCGAAGCCCTCGCGCCGCGCGCCGGCCTCGATCTGGGCGATCCGCAGCAGCGCTGCGAAGACGCCGAGGATGCCGTCGATATCGGCCACGGCCCGCTCCACCGCGGCATCGTACTCGGCGGCCGAGGCGGCCTTCAGCCGTGCCAGCTCCAGCCGCTGGCGCATATGCGACAGCGGCGTGCGCAGGTCGTGCGCGATGTCGCTGGAGACCTGGTGCAGCCCCTGCATCAGCTGCTGGATGCGGTCCAGCATGGCGTTCAGGTTGGCGGCCAGGCGGTCGAACTCGTCGGCCTTGCCGCGGCTCGGCACGCGCTCGTCGAGATGGCCGTCCATGATGTGGCGGGCGGCGATGTTCACCGCCTCCACCCGGCGCAGGAAGCGGGCGCTGAGCACCAGGCCGCTGGCCAGCGCCAGCAGCACCGTCGCGGCCGCGCCGGCCAGGAAGAAGCGGGTGATGCCCTCCTGCAGATCGTCCAGATCGTGGGTGTCGCGGCCGATGAACAGGTGCAGCCCGGGCGTCAGGTCGACGCCGAGGCCGCGGATGGTGTGGCGCTCGCGGTAGCCGTCGCCGTCGATCGTCTTCAGCGGGATGTCGGCCCAGCCGGTGATGGCCGGCAGCGGCCGCAGGTTGCCGGCCAGCACGCCGCCGTCGGAATCCTGCAGCGCGTAGTAGAAATAATCCGGGTCGATGTCGGTGAGGCGGTCGTTGATCGCCTTGACGATCTCGGGGGCGGAGGCGCCGGCCAGCGAATCCCGGATGGTCTTCACCTCCGCGCTGATCGAGAGATCGATCTGCTGGTCGGAATACCGCGTCATCGCCACGTAGACGATGCTGGACACCGCGATGATCGAGACGCTGAACAGCGCGGCGAAGCCGGCCGCCAGCCGGAACGTCGCGGTTCTGACGAGCCTGGCCCATGAGCTAACCAGGTTCACGGAGGCAGTATCCGACGCCGCGGACGGTGTCGAGCAGGGGCGCGTCGAAGCCGCGGTCGATCTTGCCGCGCAGCCGGCTGATATGGGTCTCCACCACCGTCGTCTGCGGCTCGAAATGGAACTCCCACACATGCTCCAGCAGCATGGTCCGGGTGACGATCTGGCCGGAGTGCCGCATCAGGTATTCCAGCAGCTTGAATTCGCGGGGCTGCAGGTCGATCGCCTGGCCGGCGCGGGTGGCGGTGCGCTTCAGGAGGTCGATCTCGAGATCGGCGACGCGCAGCGCGGTCTCGACCGTGGCGGTGCCGGCGCGGCGGGTCAGGGCCTCGATCCGGGCCAGCAGCTCGGCCAGGGCGAAGGGCTTGACCAGATAGTCGTCGCCGCCGGCGTTCAGCCCTTCGACCCGGTCGCTGACGCCGCCCAGCGTGGTCAGGAACAGGATCGGCACCGTGCTGCCTTCGCCGCGCAGCCGGCGGGCCAGGGTGATGCCGTCGATGTCCGGCAGCATGCGGTCGACGATCAGCAGCCGGGGGCCGCAGCCCGGGCGCGCGGCCGCGGCGCGGGCCAGCCCGTCGGCCCCGGTCAGGCTGTGCTCGACCGTGTGGTCGGCCTCCCGCAGCGAGCCGATGATGTGCTGGGCCGTCTCGGTGTCGTCTTCGATCAGAAGGATCTGCATGGGCAGGCTCTCGGACAGCGGATCGCTGGCGTGACGGACCGGACCACGCCGAGAGAGCTGTGCTCCCGCCGGACCGTTGCACGCCGAGACGGTGCCGCGGGCGTTTGACCCGGCCGGGAGAGTAGGAGCAAGGCCGATGGCGGCGTACTTACGTTTTGGTAATCAGGCGTCCATGTCGCCGGACGGGCCTATCCTCCGCTACAATCCGGGCGTCCACCCCGGACGGAACGCGCGGGGCGCATCGTGAACGACAGGGATCTCAGGGTGTTCGAGGCGGTGGCCCGCACCGGCGGCATCGGCCGGGCGGCGGCCGAGCTGCACACCGTCCAGTCCAACGTCACCGCCCGGATCCGGGCGCTGGAGGAGGAGCTGGGCCTGGCGCTGTTCGAGCGGCACAGCCGCGGTCAGGACGACGCCGCGGCCGGGCGGCGCCTGCTGCCCCATGCCGGGCGGGTGCGGCAGCTCCTGGCGGATGCGGCACGGGCCGCCCGCGACGACGGCACGCCGGGCGGGCCGCTGACCCTCGGCGCGCTCGAAACCACGGCGGCGCTGCGGCTGTCGCCCGCTTTGGCGACCTATGCCGCGGCCCATCCGGCGGTCGACCTGGCGCTGCGCACCGGCACCACCGCCGAGCTGGTGGCCGAGACGCTGGCGCGGCGGGTCGACGGCGCCTTCGTCTGCGGCCCGGTGCACCACCCCGATCTCATCGCCGAGGTGGTGTTCGAGGAGGAGCTGGTGCTGCTGACCGCGCCCGGCGCCGGCGGGCTCGACCGGATCCTGGCCGATGGCGCTGCGTCCGGCGGCCTGCGCCTCGTCGTGCTGCGGGCCGGCTGCTCCTACCGCCAGCGGCTGGAGGAGGTGCTGGCGCGGCGCGGGGCGGTCGGTCTGCGCCTGCTCGAATTCGGCACGCTCGAGGCGATCTTCGGCTGCGTCGCCGCCGGGCTCGGCGTCACCCTGCTGCCGCGCGCCCTGATCGGCCCGGTCTGGTCCGCCGGGCGGGTGGCGGTGCACGGCCTGCCGCCGGCCGAGGCGCGGGTCGAGACGCTGTTCATCCGCCATCGCGACGCCCCGGCGACCAGCGCGCTGACTGCCTTCCTCGATCTGTTCCGCGGCGCCGGCGCGGTCCGGGCGGCGGAATAGGTATCTCCATCACAGATGGCGGCATTCAGAAGCATTCATTATACATGAATGGACCGGGCCGTTACCCTGACATCGTCCGGGCAGCCGGGACCAGGTTTCTCGTGCTCTCCGCCCGTCCGCACGAGGATTCGACCATGCCCGTCGTCACCCCGCTGATGCAGCGCTTCGGCCTGCGCCACCCGATCCTGCAGGCGCCGATGGCCGGCGGCGGCGACACGCCGGCCCTGGTCGCCGCGGTGTCCGAGGCCGGCGGCCTGGGTTCGATCGGTGCCGCCTATCTGACGCCCGACCAGATCCTGGAGACGGCGCGGGCGGTGCGGGCGCGGACCGCGCGGCCCTTCGGCCTCAACCTGTTCAGCCCGACCCCGGTGCCGGAGCTGCCGGCCGATGCCGACCGGGCGGTGGCGCGGGTGGCGCCGTTCTATGCCGAGCTCGGCCTGCCGGTGCCGTCCTTTCCGCTGCCGCAAGGCCCCGATTTCGACGCCCAGCTCACGGCCGCGCTCGACAGCGGCGCGGCGGTGATCAGCTTCACCTTCGGCCTGCCGCCGGCCGCGGCGCTGGCGGCGATCAAGGCGCGCGGCCCGGCGCTGTTCGGCACCGCGACGACGGTGGAGGAGGCGGTGGCCTGGCATCGCGCCGGCGCCGATGCGATCGTCGCCCAGGGCAGCGAGGCCGGCGGCCATCGCGGCAGCTTCGCGGTCGATTTCGCGGACGCCATGATCGGCACCATGGCGCTGGTGCCGCAGATCGCCGACGCCGTGCCGTTGCCGGTGGTCGCCTCCGGCGGCATCATGGACGGGCGCGGCATCGCTGCGGCCCTGGCGCTGGGCGCCGAGGCGGTGCAGATGGGCACCGCCTTCCTGACCTGCGACGAGGCCGGCGTGTCCGATTCCTACAAGGCCGCGATCCTGGCGGCGCGGGAGCATGAGACCCGGCTGACCCGTGCCTTCAGCGGCCGGCCGGCCCGCGGCATCGTCAACCGCTTCATGACCGCGGTCGAGCCGCCGGGCGAGACGTCGGCGGCGCTGCCCTTCCCGCTGCAGAACGCGCTGACCCGGCCGCTGCGGGGCGCGGCCGGGAAGGCGGGGCGGGCGGAATTCCTGTCGCTCTGGGCCGGGCAGGGACTGCGCCTGGCCCGGCGCCAGCCGGCGGCCGATCTGGTGGCCCGGCTGGCGGCGGAGACCGAGGCGGCGATCGGCCGGCTGCGCGGTTAGCTGCTCTTCAGCGAGGCCTTCACCGCCTCCAGCCCCGGCTTGCCGTCGATGGTGGTGACGCCGTCGAGCCATTTGGTCAGCAGCTCGGGGTTCTCGGTCAGCCATTTCCGGGCCGCGGCGTTCTGCTCCAGGCCGCCGTCCAGGATCATCGACATCATCTGGTTCTCGGTGTTCAGGTCGAACACCAGCTGCTTGGCGAATTTCTGCAGGTTCGGGCAGCCCGACAGCCATTTCTGGTTGGCCAGGGTGCGCACCGTGGCGCCGCCGTAGTTCGGGCCGAAATAGGCGTCGCCGCCGGTCAGGTAGTCGATCTTGTACTTGATGTTCATCGGGTGCGGCGCCCAGCCCAGGAACACCACCCACTCGCCGCGCCGCGTGGCCCGGTCGACCTGCGCCAGCATCGCCTGCTCGCTGGCCTCGACCAGGTTCCAGCCGCCGAGGCCGAACTCGTTCTTCTCGATGATGGTCGACAGGTTCTTGTTGGCGGAGGATCCGGGCTCGATCGAGTAGATCGACTTGCCGAACTTGTCGGCGAACTTCTGCAGGTCGGCGAAGTCCTTGACCCCGGCCTCATAGGCCTCGCGGTTGACCGCCAGCGTCACCTTGGCGTCGTCGAGATTGGTGCCGACCAGTTCGACGCCCTGCTTCAGATAGGGGTCGACCATCTCGGTCTGCGACGGCATCCAGTTGCCGAGGAACAGGTTCACCTGGTTGTTCTTGAGCGATTCGAAGGTGACCGCGACCGACAGCATGTTGACGTTGGGCTCGTAGCCCAACCCGGTCAGCACGGTGCTGGCCAGCGCCGTGGTCGAGGTGATGTCGGTCCAGCCGACATCCGACAGCTTGACGGTCTTGCAGGCCGCGTCGTCGGCCAGGGCGCCGCCGGCCGGGGCCAGTACGGCGATCGCCGCTGCGGCGAAAAGGAAACGTCTCGCGTTCATCATTGCCTCCTGTCTGTCCTGTGGGAACGGGGGGCGTTGTCAGCCCTTCTCGTCCTCCGAGGTCGCCTCGTGGGCGGCGCGGATCTCGCTCAAACGGTCATGGATCTCGGCCTCGAACGGCGCGACCTTCGGGACGGTCGCGTCGATCGACAGGTTCAGCACCTCGCTCTCGGCCAGCACGGTGCCGGACGCGACGTGGCGCATGGTGTGGTGCAGGGTGAAGCGCTTGGCATCCATCGCGCCCAGCCGGGTCTCGACCGCCACCTCGTCGCCGGCACGGGCCTCGTGCCGGTAGCGGATCTTCATCTCGCCGGTGAAGACGGTGCGTTGGCTGCGCGCCCGATAGGCGGCGTCGATGCCGGCGAATTCCAGGAAGGCGTCGGTGGCGTGGCTGAAGATGACGGCGTAGTAGCCGTCGTTCAGATGGCCGTTGTAGTCGGTCCAGTCCGCCCGCACCGCCTCGCGGTGCAGCCGCAGCGGCGCCGCGATCGTCCGGTCGGACGGGGATGTCGGGTTGGCCGCGGTCGCTGGCATCCGCCGGTTGGTCCTCACCTGCGGCCCGTCTCTCGTCGGACGGGCTCGGATGCAGGCGATGCTACGCGGCAGAGGCGCGACTCATTGACCGAAGGCGACGCCGACCTGATCGAAAGCGCCGCCCTCCCCCGGGCGGAAAAGGGCCGGCGGCTCAGAGGCCCAGCAGCAGGCCGAGCTTCATGCCGAAGGCGCGGAAGATCGAGGCCTCCGGCATGTCCTGGGCGGCGACCAGCGGCACCTTGCGCACCGGCCCGTCCGGCGGGGCGATGTCGATCTCGCCCAGCACCTGGCCCTTGGCGATCGGCGCCTCGATCGGCTCCTGGAACCGGGCGGTGACCGTCATCTTGTCGAAATCGGCGGGCTGCAGGGTCATGGCCAGGTCCTGCGCCACCGTCACCGGCACCTTGTCCTCGGTGCCGAGCCAGACCGTCGCCTCGTCGACCGTGGCGCCGGCCTTGAACAGCGGGTACAGGCGGAACTGGCTCCAGCCCCATTCCAGCAGGCGGGCGCCTTCGTCGGCGCGGGACTGCATGCTGGGCAGGCCGTTGACCACCAGCACCAGCCGGCGGTCGTCGCGCACGCCGGAGGCGGTCAGGCCGTAGCCCCCGGCATCGGTGTGGCCGGTCTTGATCCCGTCCACCCCCATGTCGCGGTACAGCAGCGGGTTGCGGTTGCCCTGCTTGATCTTGTTCCAGGTGAACTCCCGCTCGCCGTCGTAGCGGTAGTATTGCGGGAAGTCCGAGATCATCCGCTCGGCCAGGGTCGCCAGGTCGCGCGCGGTCGAATAATGCTCCGGGTCGGGCAGGCCGTTGGAGGTGACGAAGTGGCTGGCGTTCATGCCCAGCGTCTTCGCCATCTCGTTCATGCGGTCGGCGAAGGCGCTTTCCGACCCCGCCAGGCCCTCGGCCAGCACCACCGCGGCATCGTTGCCGGACTGGATCAGCAGGCCGCGCAGCAGATCTTCGACCCGGATGCTGTCGTTGATCTGGACGAACATCTTCGACCCGCCGGTCTGCCAGGCCTTCTTGCTGACCGGGAACTTGGTGTCGAGCGTGATCCGGCCGTCCCGCAGCGCGTCGTAGACCAGGTAGGCCGTCATCATCTTGCTCATCGACGATGTCGGCATGCGTTCGTCCGCGGCCTTCTCCATCAGCACCGTGTCGGTGGTGGTGTCGATCAGAATCGCCTGCCTGGCGATGGTGTCGACGGTGGCCGCGTGGGCGGGCAGCGCGGCAAGGCTGAGGAGAAGAACGGTGGCACGGAGGAGGGGGGCCGGCATCGCGATCTTGATCATGGGACGGGGCATGGACCGCAGGGATAGCGTCAACTGAGGCCGCTGCCAACCAAAGCCTGTCACAACCGCCCCGCGGCGAAGCGCGCAGACGTGTGGACGCGCGGATGAGAGGACATGCATAGGAAACCTGAACCTATCTCCTTACTCGATCTCCTATCCCTTTCGGGTCATAGCGCAAAGGTCGCGCCGCTTGTACAATGCCAGGCGTGGTGGGGGCCACGTCTGTCGAATATGCGAGATGCAACATGGGGGAGCTCAGGTCTCTAGGAAAACATACATATTCATTTTTAGGTAAGTTTTATGAATGAATACGCTCTTACAAATGGCGCAACGCCCCCGGGGAGATAGTGTTCCCATGCTGAAGCACGCCGACATCTGGGCGGCGATCGATCGTCTCGCCAAGCTCAACGGGTTGTCCGCCTCCGGCCTCGCTCGCCGCTCAGGACTCGACCCCACGACCTTCAATCCCAGCAAGCGCCAGTCCAGCGACGGCAAGCTGCGCTGGCCATCCACCGAGAGCATCTCCAAGATCCTGGACGCAACCGGCAGCTCGATGGCCGCCTTCGTGCGGCTGATCGACGACGGTTCGGGCCTGCCGGCCCGCCGCATCCCCGTCGTCAGCCGGGCCCAGGCCGCCGCCGACGGGCTGTTCGACGATGCGGGCCGTCCGGCCGGCAAGGGCTGGGACGAGGTGGACTTCCCCAACCTGTCCGACCCCACCGCCTATGCGCTGGAGATCGCCGGCAACGACATGGCGCCGATCTACCGGGACGGCGACGTCGTCGTCGTCTCGCCGGCCGCCGGGCTGCGGCGCGGCGACCGGGTGGTGGCCCGGACGGTCGGCGGGGATCTCCTGGTCGGCGAGCTGGTGCGGATCAGTGCCAATCGGATCGATCTGAAGCTGCTGTCGGGCGATCAGGCGCCGCAGTCGCTGAGGCTGTCCGATGTGGCCTGGAAGGCCCGCATCGTCTGGTCGAGCCAGTAGGCTGCGGCGCGCTGGACCCTGCGTCCGGCGCAGGGCTGGACCACCGGCCGCTGGGCGGTGTTGGCGCCGCCCGGCCGCTCGCCTATGCTCCGCCGGTGATGCGATGCGGGATCGGACGGACGACATGGCGAGACAAGCGTGGACCTTCCTCGACGGCTCCTGGCAGGAGGGCAATCCGCCGATCATGGGGCCGCTGACGCATGCCGCCTGGATGGCCTCGATCATCTTTGACGGCGCCCGCGGCTTCGAAGGCGTGGCGCCGGACCTCGACCGCCATTGCGTCCGGGCCGTCGCCTCGGCGCGGGCGATGGGGTTGGAGGCGACCTTGCCGGCCGAGGAGATCGAGGCGCTGGCCCGCGCGGGGCTGCGCCGCTTCCCGGCCGACGCCGCGGTCTACATCCGGCCGATGTTCTGGGCCGAGGATGGCTGGATCGAGCCCGACCCGGCGGCGACGCGGTTCTGCCTGTCGATCTATGATTCGCCGCTGCCGCAGCCGGGCGAGGACAGCGCCTGCTTCGCCCAGGGGCTGCGCCGGCCGTCGCCGGAGATGGCGCCGACCCTGGCCAAGGCCGCCTGCCTGTACCCGCAATCCGGCTTCGCCATGCGCCAGGCCAAGCAGCGCGGCTTCACCAATGCGGTGATGCTGGACCCGATCGGCCATGTCGCCGAATTCGCCACCGCCAACATCTTCATGGCCAAGGACGGCGCCGTGCACACCCCGGCGGCGAACGGCACCTTCCTGGCCGGCATCACCCGCCGCCGGGTGATCGAGCTGCTGCGCCACGACGGGGTCGAGGTGGTCGAGCGCGCGATCCGGCCCGACGAACTGGCGGACGCCGACGAGATCTTCCAGACCGGCAACTTCGCCAAGGTGCTGCCCTGCACCCGGCTGGAGGACCGGCACCTGCAGCCGGGGTCGCTCTACGCCAAGGCCCGCAAACTGTATTGGGAGTGGGCTCACTCCTGAGCCCGGGCAGGCCCGATGAGCGACGCCGTTCCGCCCGAGCCGGTCTCCAAGGACACGCGCAACCTGGTCCGGGTGCTCGAGCACCAGGGCATCACCCTGGTGTTCGACGTCGGCGCCAATGTCGGCCAATACGCGCAGCGGCTGCGGCGCGGCGGCTATGCCGGGCGAATCGTCTCGGTCGAGCCGCTGTCCGCCGCCCATGCCGCGCTGACCGCGGCGGCGGCCGGCGATCCAGACTGGGCGGTCGAGTCGCGGCTGGCGCTGGGCGATAGCGACGCGCCGGTGACGCTGCAGGTCTCAGGCGAGAGCGACATGAGCTCGGTGCTCGACTTCACCGCCGAAATGGCCGACCTGCTCGACGGCTCGGCCTATGTCGGCACCGAGGTGGCGTCGCAGGCGCGGCTGGAGCGGATCTTCCCCCGCCACGCCCGGCCGGACGACCGGGTGCTGCTGAAGATCGACACCCAGGGCACCGAGCGCCGGGTGCTGGACGGCGCGCGCGGCGTGCTGCCGCGCATCGCCGCGGTGCAGATGGAGCTGTCGATCGTGCCGGTCTATGACGGCGAGCCGTCCTATCGCGACAGCATCCAGCACATGGCCGAGCTCGGCTTCGTGCCGGCGCTGTTCATCCCCGGCTACTTCAACCGCCGCACCGCCCGGCTGATCGGCATGGACGGCGTGTTCGTGCGGCCGAGCTAGCCAGACCTCCATGACCACCTCCGAGCGCCCCGGCCGCCTGCCGGCCGTCGACCTGCTCCGCGGCCTGGCGCTGCTGGCGATGGCACTCTACCACCTGTCCTGGGACCTGAGGTTCTTCGGCTTCGTCGACTGGGACCTGGCGGGCGGCACCGGCTGGATCGCGGCGCGGTACCTGATCGCCGGCAGCTTCCTGGCCCTGGTCGGCGTCGGGCTGATGCTGTGGCATGTGCAGGGGCGCGACTGGCGGCGCTGGGCCATCCGGCTGAACAAAGTGGTGGCCGGTGCCATCGCGGTCACGGTCGCGACCTGGTACGTGATCCCGGACCAGTTCATTTTCTTCGGCATCCTGCACTGCATCGCCGTCGCCAGCATCCTCGGCCTGCTGTTCCTGCGGCTGCGGCCGGCCGTGAATTTCATCCTCGGCCTCGCCGTGATCGCGCTGCCGATCCTGTGGCGTTCGACCCTGTTCGATCAGTCCTGGCTGCTGTGGACCGGGCTCGGCACCCTGCCGCCGCGCAGCAACGACTACGAGCCGCTGTTCCCCTGGTTCGGGCCGGTGCTGCTGGGCATCGCCGCGGCCCGCTGGTGGCTGCGGGCCCGCACCCCCGGCGGCACCGTCGATGGCGGCGCCCCGGGCCGGCCGCTGCGCTGGGTGGGGCGGCACAGCCTGGCCGTCTATCTGATCCATCAGCCGGCGCTGATCGGCCTCCTGCTGCTGGTCGGCATGGCGCTCGGCCGCGATCCGCAGGCGATGCTGTCGCCGCCGCCGGACCCGGCGCCGCTGCTGATCGACTGCCAGGTGCAATGCGAGCAGCGGGGCGGGAGCGCCGAGGGGTGCCACGCCTATTGCGGCTGCATGGTCGATGGGGTCCAGGCCCAGACTCTGTGGCCGGCGCTGCGGCCGGATGCGACGCCCGAGCTCAAGGATCGCCTGCTCGACCTGGCCGCATCCTGCAGCCGCTGACCGGCACGCCGGCCGGCGGAAAATTCGCTCGCCTGCCGCCAACCACGGCCCTAGTCTCGGCGCCCATGTCCGGATTGCCTCGCCGACCGCTGCCATGAGCCCACCCCACGAGGACAGCCGGTCCGGCGCGGTGCGGGATGTCGGCTGGTCGGCGCTGATGGTCTCGGCGCAGGCCGGCGACCGGGCGGCCTATCACCGGCTGCTGATCGAGATCACCCCCTATCTGCGGGCGCTGGCCCGCCGGTCGCTGCACCGCCCGGCCGATGCCGAGGACGCGGTGCAGGACGTGCTGCTGACCCTGCACAGCATCCGCCGGACCTATGATCCGGCCCGGCCGTTCCAGCCCTGGCTGGTGGCGATCGCCCGGCGGCGGATCGTCGACCGGGTGCGCATCCAGATCCGCACCACCGGCCGCGAGACGACGATCGAACCGTTCCAGGAAACCTTTGCCGCCCCCGAAACGAATGAGTTGGGCATGGAGGCCGATTCGGTCGTGCTGCGGCGCGCGATCGCGGAGCTGCCGCCGGGCCAGCGCCAGGCGGTCGAGCTTCTGAAGCTGAAAGACATGTCGCTGAAGGAGGCATCGGCGGCCAGCGGCGCGTCGGTGCCGGCGCTGAAGGTCGCGATGCATCGCGCGCTGAAGGCGCTGAAGGGGGCGTTGGGACCGAAATGACGGAGACGGAGCGGACTCGCACCGAAGATCTGATCGCGCAGCTCGCCGCCGAGGCCCGGCCGGTCCGCCCGTTGCGGCCGCCGATGCTGCGCGCGCTCCTGTGGCTACTGATCGCCGCCGCCGTGATCGCCGCCGTGGTCGCGATGAAAGGCGTCCGGCACGCGCGGATGGTGGAGATGGCGGAGACCTCCTACCAGCTCGAATGGGCCGGCGCGATGCTGACCGGCATCCTCGCCGCCATCGCCGCCTTCCATGTCAGCCTGCCCGACCGGTCGCGGCGCTGGGCCCTGCTGCCCGTCCCGGGGCTGGTCTTCTGGCTGGCCTCGATGGGCTATGGCTGCCTGACCGACTGGATCCGCTTCGGCCCGGACGGCTTCGTGCTCGGCACCAGCTTCCGCTGCTTCACGAACATCGTGATGGTGAGCATTCCGCTCTGGGCGCTGCTGGTGGCGATGCTGCGCTTCGCCGGGCCGGTGCGGCCGACCGCCACCATCGTCACCGGCATGCTGGCCGCATCGGCCCTCGTCTCCTGCGGCGTGGCGCTGTTCCATCCGCTCGACACCACGATCATGGTGCTGATCTGGCATGGCGGCTCGATCGCGCTGCTGGTCGGGCTGGCCAAGCTGTTCAACCGGCCGCTGTTCGCGCTGTTTGCGCCGCGCCTGGCCGGCCAGGCCGGCTGAGCGCCTGGCTGGCTGAGCGAAGGACCCGGCTACAGCCGGGCCGCCCCCAGGATCCGGCCGTCCGCGGCCTGCAGCAGCACGGCCGTCCGGTCGCCCGCGGGCCGGGCCGCGGCGATGGTGCCGCCGGGCGACCAGCCGTCCAGCCGGGTCAGGCTGCGCACGACGTTGCGGTTGACCAGGGTGTGGCCGGCATTCTCGCCCCGCCGCACCGGTGTCTCGTGCCGGTCGTCGAAGCCGACCAGCCACAGCACCGCATCCGCCGGGGCGGCGGGGTCCACCGCCACCTGCAGCGCCGCATCCGACGCGGTCAGCGTCAGCGGCACCGACGGGTCGGAGCGGGCCTCGGCGATCGCCGAGTCCAGCGCCGCGCGGTCGGAGCCGACGACGTCGCGGCCGCCATCGACCACCGCCTGCGGCGTGTAGATCTGGCTCGACCCCATCAGCGTGGCATAGGCGCTCTGCCGCGCCGTGGCCCAGGCGCTCGAGAACGGGTCCACCCAGCCCAGCCGGTTCCAGTAGTCGACATGGAAGGCCAGCGGCAGCACCTCCGGCCGGTCGGCCAGCGTCGCCAGCAGCGCGTCGGCGGGCGGGCAGGAGGAGCAGCCCTGGGAGGTGAACAGCTCCACCACCACCAGCCGCTCGGCGGCGACGGCAGGGGCAGCGGACAGCGCGGCCAGGGCGAGCAGGCCGGCGAGAAGCGGTCGGGTCATGTCCTGTCCCTGAGACGGAAACCTGTTCCCGGTTCGACCCGCTCCGGCGCCGGGTTACGGCCGGATATCCGGAAACACGGGGGCCGGAAACACGAGAGGGCTTGATTCGCGATTGATAATCGTTCTCAAATAGGCCGACCGTTCACACGGAGAGTCCAGAATGGACGAGGACCAGATCACCGAGCCGAGCGACCGCCGTGCCCTGCCTTTCGCCGAGCAGCTGGTGCTGTGGGCGTTGCGGCTCAGCGTCGTCGGGCTGAAGACCGGGGCGCCGACCGACCATCCGGTGCTGCTGGCCTTCCGCAAGGTCGGTGCCGAGGCGGCGGCGGAGCGGGTCGGCCTGCTGACCCGCATCATCGGCTTCGGCGCCGAGCGGCGGGTGCAGATCGGCGTGCCCTGCGCCTTCACCGTCACCGAGGACGAGCGCCGGATCCTGGACCTGGTCGCGATCGGACAGTCCGGCGTGTCGGGCACGCTGATGCTGCGCGGCATGCTGTCGCCGGCCGCCTGTCGCGCCGCCGCCGGCCTGTGCGCCGAGCTCGGCGGCCTCCTGGCCGAGGCCGGGGTGACGCTGCAGCGGCCGGCCGCGCCGCCGCGGCCGCTGCGGATACCGGCCAATCTCCCCTCCTTCGGCCTGGTCCGGGCGGCGCTGCCATGAGCGACGAGGCGCATGACTGCGACGATGCCGGCGCACCGCCGCTGACCCGGGCCGAGACGCTGGTGCTGTGGGCGATCCGCGCCTGGGTCGCCGGCCATCGCCACGGCATCCCCGTGCTCGCCAACCTGCGCACCGCCTTCCGCAACGAGGGTGCACCGGCGGCGGCCGAGGCGGTGGACGACCTGATGGGCTTCATCGCCAACGGCGCCGGCCGCACCATCCAGGTGAACTGCCCGCGCTGCCGCCAGGTGACGGAGGATGAGCGGCTGCTGCTCGACGTCGTGGCGCTGCACCAGCAGGGCGAGACGCTGTGGGTGCCGTTCCTGGCCCGTGCCATCCTGACGCCGGCCGCCACCCGGCTGTGCGGGCCGATCTTCGCCGCTGTCGCCGACGCCCTGCAGGACGGCGGTATCGCGCTGCCGCCGGTCGCCGGCCAGGTGCCGCCGCCGGAGGCCGCTGCCCGCACGGTCCCGGCCGGAACCACGATCCACTGACGAGCCCGGTCAAGGAGGGTTGCCCCCAGCCCGGTTTGCCGCCATGAATCAGGCCGGGATTGCAGGAAGCGAACAATCATCCGATGCGTGGCGGACGTGTGTTGCTGGTCGAGGACGACGTGCTGGTGCGTCTCCTCGCCGTGGAGGCCCTGGTCGATGACGGCTTCGACGTCGCCGAGGCAGCGGACGGGCCTGAGGCGCTGCGCCTGCTCGACGGCAGCGAGTTCGACCTGATGATCACCGATGTCGGCCTGCCGGGCATGTCGGGCGCCGAGCTGGCCGTCCAGGTGCGGCGCGAGCGGCCGGCGCTCAAGGTGCTGTTCACCACCGGCTACGGCGTCGAGGACGGGGTGCCGGCCGACCTGCCCACCCTGCGCAAGCCCTACGCCGCCGCCGCCCTGGCCTCGACCGTGCGGTCGCTGCTGGCGACCGGCGGATAATCCCCGGGCGCGCAATCGAAGCCTTCGGCGATGCCCCCGGCTGAGAGGGAGGCGCCGCGGCTGGACGGCGCCGTGCCGGCCAGCTACGCTTCGCTGCATTCTCCGACTGCCGCCGTGTTTTCATGACGTCTTTCTCAGGCGACGCCTTCCGGGCCTATGTCGAGCAGGCCCGCACCGGGCGACTGTCCCTCTGGCGGGTCTGTCTCGGCGTCGGCCTCGCCCTCATCCTCGCTCCGGCCGTCATCCTGCTGGTCATGCTCGCCGTCGGCATCGTCATCGGGCTGGGGCTGCACAATCGCGTGCCGAGGCCGACCGAAGCCCAGATCGGGGATATCATCCAGCAGTTCGTGGTCTCGCCGTCCGGGGCCGCGGTGCAACTGGCGGCGGTCGCCACCGGCTGGGGATGCATCTGGCTGATCGTGCGTCTGCTGCATCGGCGCACGATCCCGAGCGTGCTCGGGGCCGAGCGTCGCGTGGCGTGGGACGATTTCGCCAAGGCCACGGCTGCGGTCCTGATCGTCAGTGTTCTCGGCGGATGGGCGATGTCGTTCTTCGACCCGGCGCCGCCGCGCAGAGATGTCGAGATCGGCACATGGCTGCTGGCGTCGCTGCCGTTCGTGGCCTTGATCCTGGCCCAGACCTCGGCGGAGGAGCTGGTATTCCGGGGCTATGTGATGCAGACCCTGGCGGCCAGGTTCCGCAGCCCCCTGGTATGGGCCGGGCTGCCGACCATCATCTTCGCGCTGCTGCATTGGGATCCCGCCGCGACCGGTGGGGCGAACGCCATCATCCTGGGGTCGATCACCATCTTCGCCCTCGGTGCGACGCTGCTGGTCTGTACGACCGGGAATCTCGGCGCATCGATGGGGCTGCACTTCGGCAACAACCTGGTGGCCATGCTGCTTGTTTCGTCGGAGGGCCGGTATGCCGATCTCAGCCTGTTCGTTGGCGAGCCGCTGTCGGCGCGGGCCTGGAGCCTCCACGAGATCGTCGTCAGCATTCTGCTCAGCATCGTGGCGATGGCCGTGACCCTCTTGCTGCTGCTGCATCCACGATCGCCGCTGCGGATGGCCGTCCGCATCCGACCGCTCGCCGATGCGGGCGGCTGACGGTCCGCCCCGCCTCAGTCGTCTCCCACGATCGGGCCGCCATGGACATGCGGCGGCAGCTCCTCGGTCGGGCCGCCGGGCATGAGCGGCCGCGGCGCGAAGCGGCCGAGCGAGACCAGCCGGTCATACATCACCAGCGCCCCGGCCAGGGACAGGTTCAGCGAGAAGCGGGTCGGGATCTGCACGATGTGGTCGCAGCGCGCCACCATCTCCGGCGACAGGCCGCCGCGCTCCGACCCCAGCACATAGACCGCCCGGCGCGGGTGGCGGAAGCTCGGCAGGGCGACCGACTCGGCCATCAGCTCGATCCCGACCAGCGCGCAGCCCTGCGGCAGGGTCAGGGAGGCGACGTCGGGATAGGTGTAGAGCGGCACGGTGCCGGCGGCGCTCGATGTGTCGCTCCACCCGAAATCGACCGTCTCGGCCACCGGCGCCACGGTGAAGCAGAAGGCTGCGCCGAAGGCATGGCCGGTGCGCAGCAGGGCGCCGATATTCATCGGCTTGCTGATGCCCTCGCAGCCGATCGCGAAATAGCCTTTCATCCGATCCCGTCCGTGTCGTCCGGCCCCGACCTTGCCCCGAGGCAGTCACGAGGGCAAGGTGCGGGCCAGAACGGCCCTTGCCGCCATCCCGCCGAGACGATCATGACCGACCACCAGCATCACGATCATGGCCACGACCACAGCCATGCCGCCGGCACCGCCGACCTCGCCGGCGGCGGCGGGCCGATCCTGGTCGAGGTCACCCGCGGCTCGGTGGTGGAGAGCCGCCATCGCGGCAGCGCCCTGATCGTCGACCGCAGCGGCGGGATGCACGGCCATTGGGGCGATATCGGCCGGCCGGTCTATGCCCGCTCGGCGATCAAGTCGCTGCAGGCGATCCCGCTGGTCGAGAGTGGCGCCGCCGACGCCTTCGGCCTGGGCGACGAGGAGCTGGCCCTGGCCTGCGCCTCGCATGGCGGCGAGCCCGGCCATGTCGAGCGGGTGGCGGCGTGGCTGGTGAAGATCGGCCTGTCCGAATCCGACCTGGAATGCGGCACCCATCTGCCGTTCCATGAGGGCTCGGCCCATGCCCTGGTGTGCCGCCACGAGCACCCCTCGGCCCTGCACAACAACTGCTCCGGCAAGCACACCGGCTTCCTGACCACCTCGGTCCATCTCGGCGAGAAGACCAAGGGCTACATCCGCTACGACCACCCAGTGCAGCAGCGCATCCTCGGCGTGCTCGAGCAGATGACCGGCTGCGGCCTCGGCGATGCGGCCTGGGCGGCCGACGGCTGCTCGATCCCGACCATCGCCGTCCCGCTGGAAGGCCTGGCCTTCGCCATGGCCCGGATCGCCGATCCCGCCGACCTGCCGGAGCAGCGCCGCGACGCGGTGCTGCGGATCCGCAAGGCCTGGGCGGCGCAGCCCTTCCTGGTGGCCGGCACCGGCCGCTTCGACACCGAGATCATGCAGGCCTGCCGCGGCCGGGTGATGACCAAGGTCGGGGCCGAGGGCGTGTTCTGCGCCGCCCTGCCGGAATACGGGCTCGGCGTCGCGCTGAAGATCGAGGACGGGGCGGAGCGGGCGGCGAATGTCGCCATGGCCGCGATCCTGAAGCGGATCGGCGCGCTGGACGACGCCGACCCGGAGATCGCCGGCCGCTGGCTGGCGCCCGAGATCAAGACCCGCCGCGGCGTGACCGTCGGCGCGGTGCGCGGCGCCGACGGCTTGGCCGGCTAGTTCGCCCGGTTCCAGGCGGCGGTGGCGAAGCCGGCGGCGACCAGCACGCCGGCGCCGGTCCGGTTGATCAGGCGCAGCACCGAGGGCTTGCCGATGGTGTCGCGCAGCCGGGCGCCGATCCAGGCATAGGCCGCGGCGTTCAGCGCGGCGAGGGTGACGAAGGTGCCCTCCAGCACCGCCATCTGCGGCAGCAGCGGCGCCTCCGGATGCACGAACTGCGGCAGGAAGGCGACGAAGAAGACGAGGCTCTTCGGGTTCAGCGCAGTCACGGCGAAAGCGTGCAGCAGCATCGCGCGGGGCGAGCGCCCGGCGTCCGGCGCCACCAGGCCGTCCGCTTTCGGCGCGGCGCGCCACAGCTTGACGCCGAGATAGACCAGATAGGCGGCGCCGATCCATTTCAGCACGGTGAAGGCGCCGGCCGAGGCCGCCAGCAGGGCGCCCAGCCCCAGCATCGACAGGGTCATCGCCGTCAGGTCGCCGAGCGCCACGCCGGCGACGATCCACCAGGCATGCGACCGGCCGCGGCCGAGCGCATAGGACAGCACCAGGGTGACGGTCGGGCCGGGGATGATCAGGACGACGAAGGCGGCGAGCAGGAAGGCGAACCACAGGTCGAGCGACATGGCGGCGGCTCCTCTTTACAGGCGGCCAGCAATCCATGGCGCCAAAGATTTGTCCAGCGGCGCGGCGACCGCGCCGCTGGACCCATGCTTCAGTCGTGCCAGCCCCTCAATCGTGCCAGAACGAGTCGCGGGTCACCTTCACCTTGCCGGATTCGATGTCCGAGACCTTGATCGCCGGATAGCCGACGGTCCAGTCGCCGCTGGATTTCCAGGCGTCGATCACCATGTCGCGCATCTCGGCCGCCCCGGCCGCGACGCGCTGGGTGACGAAGCCGACCGCCGCCGGGGTCGGGGTGGTGTAGTTGTTGGTCGAAGGCGCCAGTTGATAGGCCCGCTCGACCGTGCCCAGCGTGGTCAGCAGGTAGTCGTGCACGCGCTGCTCGATCTGGCAGCCGCAGTCGCGATAGCGCGGCAGGGCGGCGCGGATCGCCCGCTCGCCGACGAAGCTCTTGACGAAGCTGCCCTCGAACGGCGCGTGGATCGGGGCGTTGGTGTAGTTGTTCGGGTTCGGATAGTTGCCCCAGCCGTTGAAATGCACCGAGACATGCATCGGCTGGCTGCCGTCGGCCACGTAGTGGCCCCAGACGCCGATGTCGCGCAGCAGCAACTGGCGCCGCAGCTGCAACTGCTCCTGGAAGAACTCGCGGTCGGCGCGGTTCGAGGCGATGCGCAGGCCCACGGTCAGCGCCCGCATCCAGGCGAAATCCATGCGGATCTGCTGCCAGCCATCGATCAGGCTGTAATACAGGTACCCGGCGCCGTACTGGGTCTGGCCGCCGGCGCGCAGCGCGGTGTCGTAGTCGCGGCGCGACACCGGCATGGCATTGAAGTCGACGCCGCCCAGCACCTTGCCGGCATCGTCGATGTCGATGTAGTGGCCCGGGTCCCGCTCGAAGTCGTGGGTCTGGCCGGCGCCCTTGGAGACGTCGAGCTCAGCGTTCCATTCGGCGATGGCCGAATCCGCCGACCGCCAGTCCAGCATGGCCTTGATCTGCCAGGGCAGGCTGTCCGCGACCACGGCGCCGATCTCGACATGGCCGGTGTGGCCCCAGGCCCAGGCCCGGTTCTCGGTGGCGACCGCGGCGAGAACCAGGGCCGAGACCAGACCGAGGGCGCGCAGCGCGCGCCGCTTCCCTGCACGATTCATCCTGTCCCCCAATGTCGGTTTCCGATGGGTTTCGCCGAGCGAAGCGGCGAAATCAGGATGCTCGTAGCAGTCTTCGCGAGACGTTCCTATGAAGGTTCGGTGACGAATGCGTCGCCGAGATCTTTCAGCTATTTTCGGAATATGGACGTCGGGCTGGAAATCTATTTGGAGTGGCTGCCGGTTCCGGCGGAGCCGAAGTTCAGCTGGGTGCCGACCGGGCGGAACCCGAGCTTGGCGTAGAGCGGCTCCGCCCCCGCCGCGGCGGACAGCCAGGCCAGGTCGCCGCCGGCGAAATAGGCATCGAGCAGCCGGCGGCACACCGCCTGGGCCAGGCCGCGGCGGCGGAAGGCCGGCCGGGTGCCCACCGCCGCCAGCTCCGCCGTGTCGCCGCCGATCAGCAGCAGCCCGCTGGCGGCCGGGGCGCCGTCGAGCCGGGCGAGGGCGGCCCGCCGGCTGCCGCGGGCCAGGCCCTGGCGCAGCCGGGCGCGGAAATCCGCCTCGCCGGCGGCGTCCAGCGGCTGGTCGAAGGCCTCGTGCTGGACCAGCATCAGCCCGTCGAGCGCCGCTTCGTCCTCCGCCGCCAGCAGCCGCACCGGGCCGTCCGGGGCGGGCCGATAGGCGTCGCGATGCAGGATCATCAGCGGCGCCTCCATCTCGCGCTCATAGCCCATGGCGTAGAGCGTCGGGGACAAGGCGGGATGCAACTCGCGGAAGAACTCGATGCGGAAGCGCCGGCCGGCGGCCTCGAAGGCCCGCTGCAGCTCGATCACCGCCGGCCGCCAGTCCGGCGCCGGGGCGACCGGCACAGCGAAGCTCTGGATCGGATCGTCGCTGGCGCTGGAGACGAACAGCGCGAAGGGGCCGACATCGGCGCGCTGCCGGCCCTCGGTCGCAGCCGTGAGGGTGTTGGGGACCAGGCGCTGCAGCAGCGCCCGGTTCACGGCCTCCCCCCGGCCACGACAGCGACGACATTCACAAGTCGATCGGCGAGACCGGCGGCGGGTTTGTGAGACCATTGCCTCTCCCGCTTGCGGGAGAGGTCGGACATCCGAAGGATGTCCGGGTGAGGGGATAGCAGCCTCGCCGAAAGTGCAGCATCGCCGCGAGCGAGTGCATGATCCGCCCAATCCTGACGCGATGATCCCGGGATCGCGGCCGGCAAGCCCTCACCCGGAGCCGCTTCGCGTCTCCGACCTCTCCCGCAAGCGGGAGAGGCAACGAACAGTGGCCAACGAGTATGCGGACGAAACGTGTGAATGCCGTGGCTCACGACAGTGCGGGCAGCAGGCGGTCCATCGCGGTCTGCAGCCGCTCGACCGAGCCGGCGAAGCACAGCCGCAGATGGCCTTCGCCGCCGGGCCCGAAGGCCGAGCCGGGGGCGAGGCCGACATTGGTCTCGTGCAGCAGGCGCAGCGCCAGGGCCCGGCTGTCCGGCTCGCCCTCGACCCGGAAGAACAGGTAGAAGGCGCCGTCCGGGCGGGTCAGCCGCACCCGCGGCGATTCGGACAGCCGGCCGATCACCAGGTCGCGCGCGGTGCGGCAGCGGTCGACCTGGCTCTGGATGAAGGTCTCGCCCTGCTCGATGGCGGCGACCGCGCCGTGCTGCAGGAAGGTCGGCACGCCCGAGGTGTTGAACTGCTGCAGGTTCTCATAGACCTGCCCCAGCTCCTCCGACGCCACCACCCAGCCGATGCGCCAGCCGGTCATCGCCCAGTTCTTGGAGAAGGTGTTGACCACCACCAGCCGGTCCTCCGGCGCGGCGATCGACAGGAAGGACGGCGCCACCGGGCCCATTTCGTTTAGCGGGGCGTAGACGAAGCGGGCATAGACCTCGTCGGCGACGATCCAGATGCCGCGGGCGCGGCAGAAGTCGAGGATCGCCTTCTGCTCCTCGGCCGTCAGCGTCCAGCCGGTCGGGTTGCCCGGGCTGTTCAGGAACAGGGCGCGGGTGCGCGGCCCGCAGGCGGCGAACAGCCGGTCCAGGTCCAGCCGCCAATGGCCGTTCTCGACCCCGATCGGCACCGGCACGGTGCGGCCGCCGGCGATCTTGACGGCGCTGAAGATGTTCGGCCAGACCGGGGCGGGCAGGACCACCTCGTCGCCCGGCCCGACCAGCGCCTGCATGGTCATCATGATCGCCTGCATGCCGCCGATGGTGACGTAGATCCGGCCCGGCGGCACCGTGGCCCCGGCGATCCGGCCGACATAGCCGGCCAGGGCCTCGCGCAGCGGCGGGATGCCGCGCTGCCAGGTGTAGAAGGTCTGGCCTTCGAGCAGGGCGCGGTTCGCCGCCTCGGCGATGAAGGACGGCGTCGGCTGGTCGCCCTCGCCGACCCACAGCGGGATCAGGTCGGGCTTGCCGCGCCCGGCATTGACCACCTCGACGATGCCGCTTTCCGGCAGCCGTGCGATGTCGGGTCGGATGCCGCCCAGAAGACCCGCCGCCATATGTCCGTCCACGCTGACCTCTCCCTGACTTTGCGGCAGAGGGTAGCAAGCCGGGGCGGCGGGCGTCATCCGCGGCCGGCGCATGGGCGTCGCGCGGCCGATGCGTTTCTCCGGGAACCGATCGGAGACCGCATTGTTAGAAAGGGTGAGGCCCCAACGGCGTTGGTTCGCGAGCGGCTTCGGTCGCCCGACAGCGGCGGGCCTCGGCGGCCCGGCGGAGTCCCTCCCCGCCGCAGCCGTGTGATGCAGGACCCCGTGACCGGATCCCCCCTCCAGGTCACGGGCGGCGGCGGGGCATTTAATGGTCCCGCCGCCGGCCTGCCTCTGATCCCGATCTCAGTGCAGCCGGAATTCGGCGGCGCAGTTCCGCAGATCGGCCGGCTTGACCACACTGGTCGAGGCGACCCGGACCGAATGCAGCCTGCCCTCGATGCTGTGGCTCCAGAAGTCCAGGAAGCGCTGCAGCTCAGGGAAGCGCGGTGCCAGGTCCAGCTTCTGCCACACGAAGCTCTGCAGCAGCCCCGGATGGTCGGGCAGGTGGTAGAGGATCTCCGCCGTGGTCAGGCGGTAGCCCTGCAGCTGACGTTCCAGATCGGTCATTCCCTTCGCCCATCCCTTTCCGCATGGCCGGCCTCGCGCGTCCGGTCCATGAAGGAAATGTGATGTGGATTTCCGATCTGCACAAGGGTATATCTAGTAAAATCAATGTGTTAGCAGCGCTCTGGCAGGAGTGCTGCCAGACCTTCCGCTCACGCGAACAGGTCGCGGTGCTCCCGCTGCACCGTCGGCAGGGCCCGCAGGATCTCCGACAGATGCGCCCGCAGCGCCGCCTCGGCGCCGTCCGGGTCGCGCCGGTCGATCGCCGCCAGGATGGTGCGGTGCTGCTCGATCAGCCCCGGCAGGGACGAGGCCAAGGGCAGCGTCAGGTGGCAGACGCGGTCCATATGCGCCTTCAGATCCTCGATCACGGTCCAGGCCGACGGGCAGCCGGCGCCCTCGGCGATCGCCGCGTGAAAGGCCTCGTCGGCGCGCTGGAACTCATAGTGCTCGCCGTCGGCCGCCGCCAGCTCCTGGGCCTCGAGATGGAAGTCGATGCGGGTGCGCACCCGGGCGTCGAACCGCTCGCAGGCGCGCCGCACCACCGCGGTCTCCAGCGATTCGCGGACGAAGCGCGCCTCCAGCATGCGTTCGACCGAGATCTTGACCACGAAGGTGCCGCGCCGCGGCAGAATCTCGACCAGGCCGGAGCGGGCGAGGGCGATGAAGGCCTCGCGCACCGGCTGCCGCGACACGCCGTAGCGCAGCGCGATCTCCTGCTCCGACAGCGGCGCACCGGGCTTCATGGCCAGGGTGACGATGGCCTTGCGGATCTCCAGCTCGATCAGCCGGGCGATGCTGGTGGTCGGGTCGAGCAGATCGAGTGGCGCCATGCGGTCAAGCTCGCAAGGGATATTGCATCAGGTCAAGTACCATACTAGGCTCATTCTTACCATACCAGACGGCGGCCTGATCATACCAGGCCGAGCAAAAGGGGGAGGCGTTCCGTGAAATCCATTGCGGCATTGGTCCTGGGGGCGGCGCTGTCGCTGGCCGCCCTTCCGGCTTCGGCGCAGACGCTGCGCTCGGCCGACATCCATCCCGACGGCTATCCGACGGTCGACGCCGTCAAGTATCTCGGCGAGCTGATGGAGCAGCGCACCGGCGGCCGGATCAAGATCCAGGTCTTCAACAACGCCCAGCTCGGCGCCGAGAAGGACACGATCGAGCAGACCCGGTTCGGCGTGATCGACATGAACCGGGTGAACACGGCGCCGTTCAACAACCTGGTGCCGGAGACGCAGGTGCTGGGCCTGCCCTTCCTGTTCCGCTCGGTCGACCACATGCACAAGGTCGTCGACGGCCCGATCGGCGATGAGATCCTGAACGCGTTCGAGCCGCACGGGCTGATCGGCCTCGCCTTCTACGATTCCGGCGCGCGGTCCTTCTACACCACCAAGACCGCGATCCGGTCGATCGAGGACATGAAGGGGCTGAAGCTGCGGGTCCAGCAGTCCGACCTGTGGATCGCGATGATGCAGGCCTTCGGCGCCAACCCGACGCCGATGTCCTTCGGCGAGGTCTATTCGGCGCTGGAGACCGGCGTCGTCGACGGCGCCGAGAACAACTGGCCCTCTTACGAATCCTCGCGCCATTTCGAGGTGGCGAAGCACTACACCCTGACCGAGCACTCGCTGACGCCCGAGGTGCTGGTGATCTCGAAGATCGCCTGGGACAAGCTGTCGCCCGACGACCAGGCGACGCTGCGCCAGGCGGCCAAGGAATCGGTGGTCAAGATGCGCGAGCTGTGGACCGCGCGCGAAAAGCAGTCGGAGGAGAAGGTGCGGGCCGGCGGCGCCGAGATCATCACCGTCGACAAGGCCTCCTTCTCGGCCGCGATGGGGCCGGTCTACGACAAGTTCGTCACCAGCGACGCGATGAAGTCGCTGGTGGAGCGCATCCGCGCGGTCCAGTGAGGCTGCACCACCCGGCCGGCCCTGCGATGCGTGGGGCCGGCCCGTTTTTTATGGGAGATCGGCCGGAATGGCTTCCGTCCTGGCTCTGACCCGCCGGACCCTCGGCGTCCTGTCCACCGGCGCCCTGTGGCTGGCCGGTTTCGGCATGCTGGCGATGACCGTCACCGTGGGCTGGCAGGTCTTCGCCCGCTATGTGCTGAACGACACGCCGAGCTGGGCCGAGCCGGTGACGCTGCAGCTGATGGGCTGGTTCATCCTGCTCGGCGCCGCGGTCGGGGTGCGCGAGAGCTTCCATCTCGGGCTCGATTTCCTGCAGCAGGTGCTGCCGGCGGGGCTCAACCGGGTGCTGGAGGCGGTCAACCTGCTGCTGATCCTCGGCTTCGGCGTCGCCATGGTCTGGTATTCGGTCGAGCTGGCGATCGGCACCTGGACCGCGACCATCCCGGTGCTCGACCTGCCGGGCGGCTTCGACTTCATCCCGTTGATCATCGGCGGCGCGCTGATCGCGCTGTTCGCCGCCGAGCGGTTGTTCGAACAGATTGCCGGCGTCGAGCACGAGGCGGCGGTCGAAGGCGTGCAGGAGCTGGCGTGATGGAGCTGTGGGTGCTGTTCGGCGGCTTCACGCTGCTGATGTTCATGGGCAT
Organism: Inquilinus sp. CA228; assembly: GCF_052078665.1. Lineage (NCBI taxonomy): Bacteria > Pseudomonadati > Pseudomonadota > Alphaproteobacteria > Rhodospirillales > Rhodospirillaceae > Inquilinus > Inquilinus sp. CA228. The sequence continues at coordinate 69,509 of NZ_JBQJIK010000023.1, forward strand.
GCCGATCGCCTTCTGCCTCGGCATCTCCTCGCTGGCGACGGTGCTCTATATGGGCCTGCCGCCGGTGGTGGTGTTCCAGCAGATCAATTCCGGCATGAACGCCTTCGCCATGATGGCGATCCCGTTCTTCATCTTCGCCGGCGACCTGATGATCCGCGGCGGCATCGCGGCGCGGCTGATCCGCTTCGCCGCCAGCCTGGTCGGCCACATGCGCGGGGGGCTGGGCCAGGTCAACGTCGTCGCCTCGACCCTGTTCGGCGGCATCTCCGGCTCGGCGGTGGCCGACGCCTCGGCGATCGGCGGGCTGATGATCCCGCAGATGGCCGCGCGGGGTTACGCCCGGGACTACGCCGTCAACGTCACCGCCAACTCCGCGATCATCGCGCTGCTGATCCCGCCGTCCAACAACATGATCCTCTATTCGATCGCGGCGGGCGGCAACGTCTCGATCGCCGACCTGTTCACCGCCGGCATCATCCCCGGCATCCTGCTGGCGGCCGCGCTGATGGTCGCCGCCTATGTCGTCGCCCGCCGGCGCGGCTATCCCGCCGATCCGTTCCCGGGCCTGCGCGCCGTCGGCCGCTACCTGGTCCTGGCGCTGCCCGGCATCCTCCTGATCGGCATCATCTTCGGCGGCGTCCGCTCCGGCGTCTTCACCGCGACCGAAAGCTCCTGCATCGCGGTGATCTACGCCTTCCTGGTGGCGCTGCTGGTCTATCGCGAGCTCGACTGGCACGGCTTCGTCGAGGCGGTGCAGGGGGCGGTGCGCACCACCGCCATGGTGCTGCTGGTGATCGGCACGGCCGGCGCCTTCGGCTGGCTGATGGCGCTCTTGCAGGTGCAGACCGCGACGGTCGCGGCGATCAACGCCATCTCCAGCGATCCGCTGACGGTGCTGCTGCTGATCAATGTCGCGCTGCTGATCCTCGGTACCTTCATGGACATGGCGCCGATGATCATCATCTGCACCCCGGTGCTGCTGCCGGTGGTCAAGGCCTTCGGCATCGACCCGGTCCATTTCGGCGTGATCCTGATCCTCAACGCCGGCATCGGCCTGAACACGCCGCCGGTCGGCTCGGTGCTGTTCGTCAGCTGCGCCGTCGGCAAGATCACGATCCGCGAGGCGATGCGCACGATCTGGCCGTTCTTCGGCGCCTCGATCGCGGTGCTGCTGGCCGTGACCTACATTCCCGCGCTCTCGCTGTGGCTGCCCGCGGTCTTTCGCTGAAGGAAGCCTTTCGTTGAGAGAATCTGCGCACGGGCCTTGACCGGTTCCAGCCATCCCCTTAAATGCGTAGCACTCACCGGCCGAGAGTGCTAACGACCGGCCGGGGCAGGCCCTGAACGCAAATCTCTGAACGAGAGAGTGGGAGAACACGATGCAATTCCGTCCCCTGCACGACCGAGTGCTGGTGCGTCGCATCGAGCAGAACGAGAAGACCGCTGGCGGGATCATCATCCCGGACACCGCCAAGGAAAAGCCCCAGGAGGGCGAGGTCATCTCGGTCGGCGCCGGCATCCGCGACGAAGCCGGCAAGCTGCAGCCGCTGGACGTCAAGGCCGGTGACCGCATTCTGTTCGGCAAGTGGTCCGGCACCGAGGTCAAGCTCGACGGTCAGGATCTCCTGATCATGAAGGAGAGCGACATCCTCGGCATCATCACCGTGAAGAAGTCGGCCAAGGCGGCCTGATCCGCCCCGTCGCCTTCACCGGAATCCCGATAGACAAGGAATAAATATATGGCTGCGAAGGACGTTAAGTTCTCGCTCGACGCCCGCTCCCGCATGCTGCGCGGCGTCGACATCCTGGCCGATGCGGTCAAGGTCACCCTGGGCCCGAAGGGCCGCAACGTCGTGCTCGACAAGTCGTTCGGCGCGCCGCGGATCACCAAGGACGGCGTCACCGTCGCCAAGGAGATCGAGCTCGCCGACAAGTTCGAGAACATGGGCGCGCAGATGGTGCGCGAGGTCGCGTCGAAGACCAACGACCTGGCCGGTGACGGCACCACCACGGCGACCGTGCTGGCCCAGTCGATCGTCCGCGAGGGCGTCAAGGCCGTCGCCGCCGGCCTGAACCCGATGGACCTGAAGCGCGGCATCGACAAGGCGGTCGAGGCCGTCGTCGCCGACCTCAAGACCCGCTCCAAGGCGATCAAGACCAACGCCGAAGTGGCGCAGGTCGGCACCATCTCCGCCAATGGCGAGCGCGACATCGGCGAGATGATCGCCAAGGCCATGGAGCGCGTCGGCAACGAGGGCGTGATCACGGTGGAAGAGGCCAAGAGCCTCGACACCGAGCTCGAAGTCGTCGAGGGCATGCAGTTCGACCGCGGCTACCTGTCGCCGTACTTCATCACCAATGCCGAGAAGATGATCGCGGACCTCGAGGCTCCGTACATCCTCCTGCATGAGAAGAAGCTGTCGAACCTGCAGGCCATGCTGCCGGTGCTCGAGGCGGTGGTGCAGTCGGGCAAGCCGCTGCTGATCATCGCCGAGGACGTCGAGGGCGAGGCCCTGGCCACCCTGGTGGTCAACAAGCTGCGCGGCGGCCTGAAGGTCGCGGCGGTCAAGGCCCCGGGCTTCGGCGATCGCCGCAAGGCGATGCTCGAGGACATGGCCATCCTGACCGGCGGCCAGGTGATCTCCGAGGATCTCGGCATCAAGCTCGAGAGCGTCACGCTCGAGATGCTGGGCCGGGCCAAGAAGGTCCTGATCGCCAAGGAAGAGACCACGATCGTCGACGGCGCCGGCGCCAAGAAGGACATCGAGGGCCGCTGCAACCAGATCCGGGCGCAGGTCGAGGAGACTTCCTCGGACTACGACCGCGAGAAGCTGCAGGAGCGTCTGGCCAAGCTGGCGGGCGGCGTCGCGGTGATCCGCGTCGGCGGCGCCACCGAGATCGAGGTGAAGGAGCGCAAGGATCGCGTCGACGACGCGATGCATGCGACCCGCGCCGCGGTCGAGGAAGGTGTGGTTCCGGGCGGCGGCGTGGCCCTGCTCTACGCCTCCAAGGCGCTGGAGAAGGTCAAGCATGACAACGACGACGAGCGGGTCGGCATCGACATCGTCCGTCGCGCGCTGCAGGCGCCGGTCCGTCAGATCGTCACCAACGCGGGCGGCGACGCCTCGATCGTTGTCGGCAAGCTGCAGGACAAGAACGACAAGAACTGGGGCTACAACGCCCAGACCAGCGAGTATGGCGACCTGATCAAGGCCGGCGTCATCGACCCGACCAAGGTCGTCCGCGCCGCGCTGCAGAACGCCGCGTCGGTGGCCAGCCTGCTGATCACCACCGAGGCGATGGTGGCCGAGCATGTCGAGAAGAAGCCGGCCGCTTCGGCGCCGGGCGGCGGCATGGGCGGCATGGGTGGCATGGGCGATATGGACTTCTGATCCCGTGGGTCAAACCGGGCGCCCCGGGCGCCCGGGTAATTTGATCCACAACTTTGATGGTTTGTGGTTCGCCCCGGTGGGGCGAACCACAGGGATCGGATCATCCAAACGTCGAATTGTGGAGGGGCGCTCTTCGGAGCGCCCCTTTTTTGCCATATCGACCAGCGATGCAAGATCTCGTGGGGCCACTGCAGTCTTTCGATTGCCGGGCCGAGTACCGGCAACTAAATGAATGCAACGGCCCCGGGCACGACCAGCCCGGCCGTCCGCGACGGAAGGGGAATTCGTGATGACCGCCTGTCCCAAGAGCGCGCCGTACCACCGCGGGCCGATCGCCCGCGCCGCCCTGGCGGTCGCCTCGATCCTGGTGCTGGCCGCCTGCGTGCCGGCCGGGACGCAGCAGACCGCCAGCCTGCCGGCACCGGAGCAGCCCGCGCCGCCGCCCGTGTCCCCCTTCGTCCAGGCGATGCGCGCCGCCGGCGTCAACGTCGCCATCCCGACACGCGGCAAGTTCATCCTGGTGAACATCCCGTCCTATGAGCTGATCGCCTTCCAGGACGGCGCCCCGGTGATCCGCAGCAAGGTCGTGGTCGGCACCGCGGGGACCTCGACGCCCGAGCTGATGTCGAACATGTACGCGATCAAGTACAACCCGGACTGGACGCCGACGCCGTCGATCGTCCGCAACGAGGCCAGCGTCTACATTCCGTCGGGGCCGCGCAGCCCGCTCGGCCGGATCAAGCTCGAGCTCGACAACGACCAGTCGATCTATCTGCACGACACGCCGCAGAAGAGCTATTTCGGCCGCGACAAGCGGGCGCTGAGCCATGGCTGCGTCCGGGTCGAGCAGGTCCGGCAGCTGGCGGCCTGGGCCGATGGGGTCAGCGTCGACGAGATCGATCAGAAGATCCGCACCGGCCGCATGTACTCCGAGCGCCTGCCGGAGGAGATCCCGGTCTATATCGGCTACTTCACCCGCTTCCCGGATGAGTTCGGCCAGCCGGTGGACCATCCGGACGTCTACGCCAACAAGGATGCGGCGCGGCAGGCCTATCTGGCCCGCTCCGCCGGCCGCCGCGCAGCCGCGGCGAAGAAGGCGGCCGAGCCGCCGGCTCAACCCCCGGCCGAGATCATCCCGGGCCAGACCGTGCCGGGCCAGGCCGTGCCGGGCCAGACCGTGCCCACGACGCCGGGCGGCGAGACGATCGTGCCGCCGGTGACGGCCCCAGGCGAAATGCCGCCCGCGGCCCCGGCCCAGCCCGCCGCCCCGGCCACCATGGCTCCGGTCGCGCCGGCTGTCCCCGCTGCGCCGGCGGAGATCCCCGCGGTTCCTGCGGCCCCGGCCGTGACCGAGCCTGCCGTTCCGGCGGCCCCGGCCACGACTGCTCCGGCGATGCCGGCCGCACCGGCGGCCCCCGCGGTCACGCCGCCCCCGGCAACCACCCCGGCCGCCCCCGCGACCACGACGCCGGCGGCGCCGACCACCAACTGAGGCGGCCTCGCCTGGAGGCTCAGCCCGGCAGCACCCTCCAGACCACGGCCTCGCGCACGGCGCGGTCCTCGATCTCGATGCTGGTCGGCACCTGGTGGCGGGCGATCTCCTCCAGCCCGTCCTGCGGCCGGTAGGCGCGGCCGGGATCGCCCAGCAGCACGGTCTTGCCGGCCCCGGCCAGGGCGCGCAGCCAGGGCATGACCCGGTCCGACATCGGCTTCTCGTAGCAGACGTCGCCGGCGCAGACGATGTCGATGCCGTCCAGCGCGTCGCCGATCCGGTCGCCGCTGTCGGCCTCGACCAGGCAGCCATTGGCCGCCGCGTTCAGCCGGATCGCCGCCACCGCGATCGGGTCGATCTCCGCCGCCGTCACCGCGGCCGCGCCGGCCCGAGCCGCGGCCAGGGCGACGATGCCGGAGCCGGAGGCGAAGTCGAACACCCGCTTGCCGGCCACGCTGCCCGGATGGTCCAGGATGGTGCGCGCCACCGCCTGGCCGCCGACCCAGGCGAAGGCCCAGTAGGGCGGCGGCAGGCCGGTGCGGCGCAGCGACTCCTCGGTCGCCTGCCACAGCGGCGTCACCTCGGTGGCGAGATGCAGCACCAGCTCGGGCAGCAAGGGCGGTCGGGTCGGCGCCGTGTTGGCGCGGATGAAGGCATCGATGTCGTCCATGGCCGCCCTTCCTATCCTGCAGGGCGGCGTTGAGCCACGGAGTCTTGATGTTGAACGCCGGAATGCGGAAGATTCGAGCAACGGCGACGGCGCGGACCGTCGCTGCAGACGAGGAAACGAACGAGATGGCGAGCCGCCATGCCCCGGCCCGACCGAAGCACGGTCAGGCCGAAGACGAGATCGGGGAATGTAGCTCCCCGCCCTGTTACCTGCACGAGATCGACCCGGCCTATGCCGGGCTGGACCCGAAGCCGAAGGCCAAGGCCCGGAAGCGCGGCGAGGCCGGCTCATGATCCGGGTCAAGCGCGTCTACGACCCGCCCGAGGAGGGCGACGGCTACCGCATCCTGGTCGACCGGCTGTGGCCGCGCGGCCTGACCAAGGAGCAGGCGGCGCTCGACCTCTGGCTCAAGACCGTGGCGCCGAGCGACGAGCTGCGCCAATGGGTGCATCAGGGGCCGGAGAAATGGCCGGAATTCTGCCGCCGCTACCATGCCGAGCTGGACACTCACCCGAACGCGGTGGCCTTCCTGCGGCAGAAGAGCAAGGACGGCTGGGTTACGCTGCTTTATGCCAGCCGCGACGAGCGCCAGAACAACGCCATCGTGCTCGCCAAATATCTCGGCGGCTGATCAGGCGAAGGCGCGTCCGGCGGCGAGCCCGGCCAGGACCATGAGGCCGAACCAGCGGTTCGAGTTGAACTTGGCCAGGCAGTCGGCCGGCCGGTCGGGGGCGAGCGTCGCCACCTGCCAAGCCAGCTGTGCCGCGCCGGCGGCGAGGCACAGCAGGAAGGGCAGGGGCGCCAGCCCGGCCAGGAGGCCGGCGGCGCCGATGCCGAGCACGGTCAGCGCGTAGAAGCCGGCGACCCAGCGCCGCGCGGTGCCGCCGAACAGCCGGGCGGTCGATTTGAGGCCGATGCGGGCGTCGTCCTCGATGTCCTGCAGCGCGTAGACCGTGTCGTAGCCCAGCGTCCAGCAGATGCCGGCGGCGTAGAGGATCAGCGAGGGCAGGGCCAGCTCGCCGGTCACCGCGGTCCAGCCGACCAGCGCGCCCCAGTTGAAGGCGAGGCCCAGGAAGGCCTGCGGCCACCAGGTGATCCGCTTCATCAGCGGATAGGTGAAGACCACCGCCAGCGAGGCGACACCGAGCCCGACGGTGGTGCCGTTGAACTGGATCAGGATCAGGAAGCCCAGCAGCAGCAGGGCGATCAGGAACAGCACGGCCTGGGTCGGGCTGACCGCGCCGCTCGGGATCGGCCGGGTGCGGGTGCGCGCCACCCGGGCATCGAAGTCGCGGTCCAGGATGTCGTTCACGGTGCAGCCGGCGCCGCGCATCACCACCGCGCCGATTCCGAACAGCACGGCGTACCAGAGGTCGGTCCAGCCGAACCCGGCCGGGTGGGGCGCCATCGCCAGCCCCCACCAGCACGGGTAGAGCAGGAGCATGACCGGCTTCGGCCGGTCCAGCCGGCCGAGCATCAGATAGGGCCGGACGCCGGGCGGCGCCCAGCGGATCAGCCAGCTCTCGGCCCGGATGTCGGAGGCGGTGTCGGTCATGGTCCTGTCGCGGATGGCACGCGGTGGCGCATCAGTAGCGCCGTTGCGGGCCGCCGGCAAAGGCCGAGATGCGCACGACGTTCATGGATGTATCGCCGGCGCCGCCGCCCGTCTTCCCCGCCGCATCGCCTGCGGCGGCTGGCCGAAGCAGCGCAGGAAGGCCCGGCGCATCCGCTCCGGATCGGTGAAGCCGACGTCGCGCGCCACCGCCTCGATCGGCTCGGCGCCGTCCTCGATCCGCGGCCGGGCGGCCTCGGCGCGCAGCCGCTCCACCGCCTTGGCCGGGGTCTGCCCGGTCTCGGCCAGGAAGGCGCGGCCGAACTGGCGCGGGCTCAGGCACGCCGCCCCGGCCAGGCGGTCGACCGGCAACGCCTCCCGCAGATTCTCGCGGGCGAAACCGAGGGCGGCTTGGATCCGGTCGGTGGCCGGGGCGAGGTCGAGCAGTGTGGAGAACTGCGATTGCCCGCCCGGGCGGCGATGGTAGACCACCAGGGTCCGGGCCACGGCGCGGGCGGCGTCGACGCTCAGATCCTCCTCGATCAGGGCCAGCGCCAGGTCGATCCCGGCGGTGACCCCGGCCGACGACCAGACCGGGCCGTCCTTGACGAAGATCCGGTCCGCCTCGACCCGCACCCGCGGATACAGGCGCTGCAGCGCCGCCGCCTGCAGCCAATGGGTGGTGGCGCGCCGGCCGTCCAGCAGGCCGGCCGCAGCCAGCAGGAAAGCACCGGTGCAGACGCTGGTCACCCGCCGTGCCGTGGCCGCCTCGCGGATGAAGGTCAGCAGCTGTGCCGATTCCAGCGCTTTTGTGATCCCGCGCCCGCCGGCGACCACCAGCGTGTCCAGCGGTTCGTCGCCGAAGGGTTGGGTCAGCACCGGCAGGCCGGCGGAGCTTTCGACCGCGCCGCCCTGCTCCGAGATCACCTGCAGCCGGTAGGGCGGCGGCACGCAGTCCCGCGACGCGGTGTCGAAGGCGGCCAGCGGCCCCGACAGGTCGAGGATGTTGAAGCCAGGGAAGATCAGGAAGCCGATGCTGCGCGTCATGGCGTTAAACGAGGGAACAATGTCGTTTCAGTCATGACCCTGCGCGGCGATACTGCGACTGTCAATCCCGTCCCGGAGGCCGCCATGGACACAGTCATCGTCTTCCCGATCTATCCCGGCGTCACCCATCTCGACTTCACCGGCCCGCACCAGGTGCTGGCGCGGCTGCCCGGCGCCAAGACCGTTGTCGCCTCGGTCGGCGGGGAGGCGGTCAGTGTCGACGGGCTGACCTTCGCCAACCTCACCCGGCTGGAGGACGTGGAGCGCTGCGACGTGATCTGCGTGCCCGGCGGCTTCGGCTGCGTCGACGCCATGCGCAGCGACGCCTATCTGGGTGAGATCCGCCGCCTCGCCGCCACGGCCCGCTATGTCACCTCGGTCTGCACCGGGTCGCTGATCCTGGCCGCGGCCGGGCTGCTCGAGGGGCGGCGGGCGGCGTGCCATTGGGCCTGGCGCGACCAGCTGGCTTTGTTCGGCGCCATCCCCGATCCCGGCCGCGTGGTCCGCGACGGCAACATCTTCACCGGCGGCGGCGTCACCGCCGGCATCGACTTCGCCCTGACCCTCGCCGCCGAGCTGGCCGACGAGGCGACGGCGCAGGCGATCCAGCTGTCGCTCGAATACGCGCCGGCGCCGCCCTTCGATGCCGGCCGCCCCGAAACCGCGGCGCCGGAGATCCTGGCGCTGGTCCAGGCCCGCAACCGCGCCCGCATGCCGGATCGCGCCGCCATCGTCGAGCAGGTGGCCCGGGAACGCCGCCGGGCTTCCTAGCCGCTCCGGCGTCCAGATGCCTCCTGCGCCAGACCGATCCTGGCCAGGCGCAACAGTTCGGGCAGCGCCGTCCTGACCTCCGCGATCAGGGCGGCGTTCTCGTCCCACTTCTGGTCGGGAGGATCGACGTAGCGGGGCTGCTGCAGCAGGCACGCCGCCACCACAACGTCGAGAGGCCATGTCCCGTCCCGCATGGATCCGTCCTTTCCGTTGTCGGGCCGGGTGGAGACAGCGATCGCGCTCATCGCGTGATCGTCGTCGAGGTGCCGCACAAACCAGGGACCGGGCGACGCTGTCCGATCCAGTTCTACCAGCTTGTCCAGGTCGATGCCGGTCACAGGGCTGCTCCGAAGCGATGCACGGGAGATCAGCCTCCGTGATCGATGGCTCGACTGCAACGATCGTCGGCCACGGCACGTCTGAGCCTTCGTTTGGTTCCTCCCAAGGACGCGTTGCCGGCCGATCGGACAGCGGCTAGCGTCGCGCATGACCTCCGACGCCCTGCCGCGCACCCGCCTGTATGTCGACGCCCCGCTTGAGGAGGAGCAGCCGGTGGCGCTGTCCGAGGCCCAGGTGCATCACCTGCGCGGCGTGCTGCGGCTGGCGCCCGGCGCCGGGTTGCGCCTGTTCAACCCACGCGACGGCGAATGGCTGGCGCGGCTCGACGCCCTCAGCAAGGCCGGCGGCAGCGCCCTGGCCGAGCGGCGGCTCCGTCCGCCCGAGCCCGTCTCCGACCTCTGGCTCTGCTTCGCCCCGGTGAAGAAGGACGCGGTCGACGCGGTGGTGGAGAAGGGGACCGAGCTCGGCGCCGCCGTGCTGCAGCCGGTCTTCACCCGCTACACCGACGTGCAGCGCGTCAATCTCGACCGGCTGCGCGCCCATGCCGTGGCCGCGGCGGAGCAGTGCGAGCGGCTGGACGTGCCGGAGGTGCGCGACCCGGTCGGGCTCGATGCCCTGCTCGCCGCCTGGCCCGCGGGGCGCATCCTGCTGGTCTGCGCCGAGGCCGGAGCAGCCCGCCCCATCGCCGAGGCCGCGGCGGAGGCGACCGGTCCCGCCGCGCTCCTGGTCGGCCCCGAGGGCGGCTTCGCGCCGGCGGAGCTTGCGGCCCTGCAGCGTCACGAATTTGTTCGACCCGTCGGCCTCGGCCCTCGTATTCTGCGCGCCGACACGGCGGCTATCGCCGCGCTCGCGGTCTGGCAGATGCTGGCCGGCGACGGGCGCGGCCGGCCGCCGCATCGCGTTTGACCCCAACCGATCCCGACACCCGAGTACCCGCCCATGTCCGGTCCCCAGAGCGCCAGCGCCGCACCGATCGAAAGCAAGGCGCAGCTCGTCGACTATCTCGCCGCCGGGTCCAAGCCGCCCGAGGATTGGCGGATCGGCACCGAGCACGAGAAGTTCGCCTTCCGTCTGTCGGACCTGAAGCCGCTGCCCTATGACGGGCCGGACGGCATCCGCGCCGTGCTCGAGGGCCTGGCCGGCTGCGGTTGGGAGCGGGTGGAGGAGAACGGGAACCTGATCGCGCTGATCCGCGACAAGGCCTCGGTGACGCTGGAGCCGGGCGGCCAGGTCGAGCTGTCGGGCGCGCCGCTGCGCAGCATCCACGAGACCTGCGCCGAGGTGGCCGACCACCTGTCCCTGGTGAAGCGGGTGGGCGAGCAGCTCGGCATCGGCATGATCGGCCTCGGCTTCCAGCCGAAATGGCGGCGCGAGGACATCGGCTGGATGCCGAAGGGCCGCTACAAGATCATGCGCGACTACATGCCGAAGCGCGGCTCGCTCGGCCTCGACATGATGAGCCGCACCTGCACGGTGCAGGTCAATCTCGACTTCGCTTCCGAAGCCGACATGGTGAAGAAGTTCCGCGCCAGCCTGGCGCTGCAGCCGGTGGCCACGGCGCTGTTCGCCAACTCGCCCTTCACCGAGGGCCGGCCGAACGGGTTCCAGAGCCTGCGCAGCCACATCTGGACCGACACCGACCCGGACCGCACCGGCGACCTGCCCTTCGTGTTCGAGGACGGCTTCGGCTTCGAGCGCTATGTCGACTACCTGCTCGACGTGCCGATGTACTTCGTCTACCGCGACGGCCGCTACATCGACGCCGCCGGCCACAGCTTCCGCGCTTTCCTCAAGGGCGAGCTGCCGGTCTATCCGGGCCATCTGCCGACCCTGAACGACTGGGCCGACCATCTGACCACCGCCTTCCCCGAGGTGCGGCTGAAGAAGTTCCTGGAGATGCGTGGCGCCGATGGCGGGCCGTGGTCGCGCCTGTGCGCCCTGCCGGCGCTGTGGGTCGGGCTGCTCTATGACGGCACGGCGCTCGACGCCGCCTGGGACCTGGTCAAGGACTGGACCACCGAGGAGCGGGCGGCGCTGCGCCGCGACGTGCCGCGCCTCGGCCTGGCCACCCCGTTCCGCGGCGGCACCGTGCGCGACGTGGCGCTGCAGGTGCTGGCGATCGCCCGCAGCGGCCTGGCCGCCCGGGCTGCGACCGACGCCATCGGCGGCACCGAGGAGGGCTTCCTCAACGAGCTGCAGCGCATCGCCGACAGCGGCGAGACCCAGGCCTCGGAGATGCTGCGCCGCTACGAGACCGAATGGGGCGGCTCGGTCGACCCGGTCTTCACCGCCTACGCCTACTGACCCGGCAGGCCTTGCTGGAATTTTAAGCATCCTTCGCCGGCCGCCGCAGAATTTTGCTTGCGGTCGGTGGCACATGCCTTGCTTGATGTTGTGGTCGAGCAGGGACATGCCGGAGGGATGGTGCAGGCATTCGACGAGATGGGCGGGGATCCGGTCCGGTCCCCCTATGCGGCCCTGGCAGATTGGCTGGCGGCGACGCCGGCATCGGTCTTCGATTTCAAGCGCCGGGAGGCGGCGGCGCTGTTCCGCCGCATCGGCATCACCTTCGCGGTCTATGGCGAAGGGGGCGACCCGGAGCGGCTGATCCCCTTCGACATCATGCCCCGCGTGCTCGACGCCGCCGAATGGCGGCATCTCGAGCAGGGGCTGGCGCAGCGGGTGAAGGCGCTCAACGCCTTCCTGCACGACGTCTATCACGATCAGGAGATCCTGCGCGCCGGCCAGGTGCCGGAGCGGCTGGTGCTGCACAATCCCGGCTACCTGCCTGAGATGAAGGGGCTGGACCCGCCCGGCGGCGTGTACACCCACATCGCCGGCATCGACATTGTCCGCGTGGGGCCGAGCGACTTCTACGTGCTGGAGGACAACGCCCGCACGCCGTCCGGCGTCTCCTACATGCTGGAAGGCCGCGAGATGATGATGCGGCTGTTCCCCGACCTGTTCGCCCGGCACAGTGTGGCGCCGGTCGAGCACTACCCGCAGGAGCTGCTGGCGACGCTGACATCGGTGGCGCCGCGCAACTGCGAGGGCGAGCCGACGGTCGCCCTGCTGACCCCCGGCATCTACAACAGCGCCTATTTCGAGCACAGCTTCCTGGCCGACCGCATGGGCATCGAGCTGGTCGAGGGGCCGGACCTGTTCGTGCGCGACGCCGTGGTCTACATGCGCACCACCCGTGGGCCGAAGCGGGTCGACGTGATCTATCGCCGGATCGACGACGACTTCATCGACCCGCTGGTGTTCAACCCGGATTCGGTGCTCGGCGTACCCGGCCTGTACCACGCCTACCGCGCTGGCAACGTGGCCCTGGCCAACGCCATGGGCACCGGCATCGCCGACAACAAGGCGATGTACATCCACGTCCCGGCGATGATCCGCTTCTATCTGGGCGAGGAGCCGATCCTGAAGAACGTGCCGACCTGGGACTGCTCCAAGCCCGATGAATGCGCCCATGTGCTGGGCAAGCTCGACGAGCTGGTGGTCAAGGAGGTGGCGGGATCCGGCGGCTACGGCATGCTGGTCGGGCCGACCGCCAGCCGGGCCGAGCGCGCGGCCTATGCCGAGCGGGTCAAGGCCCAGCCGGACCAGTTCATCGCCCAGCCGACCCTGGCGCTGTCGACCTGCCCGACCTTCGTCGACCAGGGCGTGGCGCCGCGCCATGTCGACCTGCGCCCCTTCGTGCTGACCGGCCAGGACCAGGTCCGGATCGTGCCCGGCGGGCTGACCCGGGTGGCGCTGCGCGAAGGCTCGCTGGTGGTCAATTCCAGCCAGGGCGGCGGCACCAAGGACACCTGGGTGCTGACGACATGACGGTGCAGGACATCAAGACAGGGTCATCGAGATGCTGAGCCGCACCGCCGACAGCCTCTACTGGCTCGGCCGCTACGTCGAGCGGGCCGAGAACCTCGCCCGCATCCTCGAAGTCGCCGACCGCATGGCGCTGACCCCGAACAGCGGCGGCGCGCACCAGGACGAATGGCACTCTGCCGTCGTCATCTCCGGCTGCGAGGAGGGCTTCTACAAGAAGCACGATGCGGCGACCCCGGCCACGGTGGTCGACTACATCGCCCGCGACCCCGACAACCCGACCAGCATCCGCTCCTGCCTGCAGCGGGCGCGGACCAACGGGCGGGCGGTGCGCGCGGCGCTGACCCGGCCGATGTGGGAAACGCTGAACGCCACCTGGCTCGACCTCGACTCCCGGGAGGGGAAGATCGCCGGCGGCGACCTGCGCGACCTGCTGGAATGGGTCAAGGAACGGGCGATGCTGTTCCACGGCGCCGTCGCCGACACCATGCTGCGCGACGACGGCCACATCTTCCTGCAACTCGGCACCATGCTGGAGCGCGCCGACAGCACCGCTCGGCTGCTCGACGTGAAGTACCATGTGCTGCTGCCGGCGGATGAGGAGGTCGGCGGCGGCCTCGACTTCTACCAGTGGGCGGCGGTGCTGCGCGGCGCCTCCGCGCTCGGCAGCTACGCCTATCTCTATCGCGACGGCATCAAGCCCTGGCAGGTCGGCGAACTGCTGATCCTGCGGCCGGAGATGCCGCGCTCGCTCGCCGGCTGCCTCGGCGAGATGGTCGAGCTGCTGGGCGAGCTCGCCGACCTCTACGGCCGCAAGCACGAATGCCAGCGGCTGGCCGGGGAGATGCATTCGCGCTTGCGCTACGGCCGGATCGACACGATCTTCCGCACCGGGTTGCACGAATACCTGACCGCGTTCATCCAGCAGAACAACATCCTCGGCCTCGAGGTCAGCAAGGCCTATCTGATCTGATCCGTTCCGGCCATGCGCCTCCTGATCCGCCACGAGACCCGCTACCGCTACGACAGCCCGGTCACCCGCACCCTGCAGACGCTGCGCCTGACGCCCCGGTCGCATGACGGGCAGGAGGTGCTGCGCTGGCGGGTGGTGCCGCCGGCCGGGGCCAGCCTCGCCGCCGGCGAGGACGGCTTCGGCAACAGCGTCGACATGCTGTCGCTGGAGCGGCCGCACGACGCGCTGACCCTTCTGGTCGAAGGCGAGGTCATGATCCGCGATACCAATGGCGTCGTCACCGGCACCGAGGAGCGGTTCCCGCCCGCCTTCTATCTGCGCCCGTCGCCGCTGGCCGGAGCGGATGCGGCGCTGATTCAGTTGGCGGAAGCGGTCGCCGCTTCCGGGCGCGAGCCGCTGGCCCTGGCCCATGCGCTGATGCTGGCGGTGCACGGCCGCATTGCCTTCCAGCCCGGCCTGACCCACGCCGCCACCACGGCGGCGGAGGCGCTGGCGGCCGGCATCGGCGTGTGCCAGGACCACACCCATGTCTTCCTCGCCTGCGCCCGCCATCTCGGCCTGCCGGCCCGCTATGTCTCGGGCTACCTGCTGATGGCCGACGGCAGCGTCGAGCAGGCGGCGGGCCATGCCTGGGCCGAAGCCTTCGTCGACGGGCTCGGCTGGGTCGGCTTCGATGCCGCCAACGGGATCTGCCCGACCGAGCACTATGTCCGCGTCGCCATCGGCCTCGACTACCGCGACACCGCGCCGGTCCGCGGCCTGCGCCAGGGCGGCGGCGCCGAGGCGCTGGAGGTCGTGGTCCGCGTCGGCCAGTCCCAGACCCAGGCGCAGGCCTGACCGAAACCCCATGATGATCCCGGACCGTCCCGCATGACCTACTGCCTCGGCCTCCTGCTCGAAGACGGGCTGGTGATGATCGCCGACACCCGCACCAATGCCGGGGTCGACAACATCTCGACCTTCCGCAAGATGCACATCTGGGAGCGGCCGGGCGACCGGGTGATGGTGCTGCTGACCGCCGGCAACCTCGCCATCACCCAGTCCGTGGTCGCGCTGCTGTCCGAGGCGGTCGACGCCGGCGACGGGCACGAGAGCCTGACCACCGCGCCGTCGATGTTCCGCTGCGCCGAGCTGGTGGGCGAGGCGGTGCGCGCGGTCTGGAACCGCGATGGCCCGGCGATGGAGCAGCATGCCGGCGGCTTCAACGCCTCCTTCCTGCTCGGCGGCCAGATCACCGGGCGCCGCTGCCGGCTGTTCGAGATCTACCAGGCCGGCAACTTCATCGAGGCGACGGCCGATACGCCCTATCTCCAGATCGGCGAGCACAAATACGGCAAGCCGATTCTCGACCGCGCCGCGCGCTTCGAGACGCCGCTGATCGACGGGCTCAAGCTCGGCCTGGTGTCGATGGATTCGACCCTGCGCAGCAACCTGTCGGTCGGGCTGCCGATCGACATCGCGCTGTACCGCCGCGACGCCCTGAAGCTGGCCCTGCGCAAGCGCGTCGGCGAGGACGATCCCTACTTCTCCGGGCTGCGGCAGCGCTGGTCGGACGCGCTGCGGCAGGCCTATCAGGCCATCCCCAATCCGGATTGGTCATGACCGAACGAATCGAAGCGGGAACTATTTAGCAGGTTTCAAGGTTGAAATTGATGGGAGCCTGAACCACCCTTCCGGTGTTGTATCGGCGTAAGCCGTGTCCACGGCCCGACCGATAATGATAAAAGAGGAGATTGTGCCATGCGCATCGCGCTTCGTAGAACCGTCCTGCTGTCCGGTTTCGCTGCGCTCCTGGCGCTTGGTGCCTGCGCCCAGCCGCAGGAGACCGCGGTCGTCGCTCCAGGGGGGCCCGCCGTGCTGCCCGCCAACGTGCCGCCGGGTTCGACGCTCGAAAGCTCGACCACCGTGGTCGGGCAGGACGGACAAGTCGTGAACCGCTACGTCTACCGGGCGCCGAACCAGCTCATCACCAATGGGCCGCAGTGCACCAAGGGCGACCCGCAGTGCCCGTGATCGGCCCGGCGGTCTAGACGAGAAGGGATCAAAAGGGGGCTTTGGCCCCCTTTCTTGTCGGACATGATCGGTGCTCGACCGGCAACAATCTTTCTGCCCTTGCCCGGACTCCTCCGGCCCGGCATGGTGCGCGGCACCATTGGCTTGAGTTGGAGCCGCCCATGCCCGTGCTGAACAGCGCGGTCGACCCCCGGTCCGCTGCGTTCCGCGACAACGAAGCGGCCATGCGCACGGCCGTCGACGACCTGCAGGCGACCGTCGCCCGGATCAAGCTGGGCGGCGGCCAGGCGGCCCGCGACCGGCATGTCGCCCGGGGCAAGCTGCTGCCGCGCGACCGCATCCGCGGGCTGCTCGATCCCGGCGCCCCGTTCCTCGAGCTGTCGCAGCTTGCCGGCCACGACGTCTATCGGGAGGACGTCCCCGCGGCCGGCATCATCACCGGCATCGGCCCGGTCTCCGGCCAGGAATGCGTCATCGTCGCCAATGACGCGACGGTGAAGGGCGGCACCTACTACCCACTGACGGTGAAGAAGCATCTGCGGGCGCAGGAGATCGCGCGCGAGAACAACCTGCCCTGTCTGTACCTGGTCGATTCCGGCGGCGCCTTCCTGCCGCTGCAGGACCAGGTCTTCCCCGACCGCGACCATTTCGGCCGGATCTTCTACAACCAGGCGACGATGTCGGCCGCCGGCATCCCGCAGATCGCGGCGGTGATGGGCTCCTGCACCGCCGGCGGTGCCTATGTCCCGGCGATGTCGGACGAATCCATCATCGTCAAGGGCCAGGGCACCATCTTCCTCGGCGGCCCGCCGCTGGTGAAAGCGGCGACCGGCGAGGAGGTGTCGGCCGAGGATCTCGGCGGCGCCGACGTCCACAGCCGCATCTCCGGCGTCACCGACCACTACGCCCAGGACGACCACCACGCCCTGGCGATCGCCCGGCGGATCGTCGGCGACCTGAACCGGGTCAAGCGGCCGGCCGTGGCGCTGCGCGACCCGGCGGAGCCGCTGTACCCGGCCACCGACCTCTACGGCATCATCGGCACCGACCTGCGGAAACCCTTCGACGTGCGCGAGGTGATCGCGCGCTTGGTCGACGGGTCGGAGTTCGACGAGTTCAAGGCGCTGTACGGCACCACGCTGGTCTGCGGCTTCGCCCATCTCTGGGGCATCCCGGTCGGCATCGTCGCCAACAACGGCATCCTGTTCTCGGAAAGCGCGCTGAAGGGCGCGCATTTCGTCGAGCTGTGCTGTCAGCGCGGCATCCCGCTCCTGTTCCTGCAGAACATCACCGGCTTCATGGTCGGCTCGAAATACGAGCGCGGCGGCATCGCCAAGGACGGCGCCAAGCTGGTCACCGCCGTTGCCTCGGCCCAGGTGCCGAAGCTGACCCTGCTGATCGGCGGCAGCTTCGGCGCCGGCAATTACGGCATGTGCGGCCGCGCCTATGGGCCGCGCTTTCTGTTCATGTGGCCGAACGCCCGAATCTCGGTGATGGGCGGCGAGCAGGCGGCGAACGTCCTGGCCCAGGTGCGGCGCGACGGCATCGAGGCCAAGGGCGAGACCTGGCCGGAGGCGGAGGAGGAGGCGTTCAAGGCGCCGATCCGCGACCAGTACGAGAAGCAGGGCCATCCCTACTATGCCTCGGCCCGGCTGTGGGACGACGGCGTGATCGACCCGGCCGACAGCCGGCGGGTGCTGGCGCTGGCGCTATCGGCGGCGCTGAACGCGCCGATCGAGCCAACCCGATTCGGCGTGTTCCGGATGTGAGCGGAATGATCCAGAGCAACTTTTTCGAATGGCTCGGCGAGACGCTGGGCGGGGTGATCGGCTTCATCATTCGCGCGATCCGGGCGGTGGTCGACGGCCTCGGCGGCGCCGTCGACAATTTCCTCGACGGCATGGCCCGTGCGATCGGCATGAACAGCTCGATCTTCTCCTTCGCGCTGCTGATCCTCGGCCTGTTCCTGCTGTACTGTTCCGTGCGCGCCTTCATCGCCCGGTCGATCGTGGCCGGCGTGGTCTGGGCGCTGCTGGGGCTTTTGGTGCTGAGCTGGGTGGTACGATGAGCGCGGTCCGGATCGAGATCGAGAACGGAATCGGCACGGTCGTCATGGACCGGCCGGACCGGCACAACGCCTTCGACGAGCATGTCATCGCCGAGCTGACCGAGGGCTTCGTGAAGCTCGGCGCCGACGATGCGGTGCGCGCTGTGGTGCTGCGCGGTGCGGGCAAGAGCTTTTCGGCCGGGGCCGACCTCGACTGGATGCGCCGCATGGCGGCCTATGACGAGGCCGCCAACCTGGCCGACGCCCGGGCGCTGGCGGCGCTGATGCGCACCATCGACACGCTGCCGCAGCCGACGGTCGCCCTGGTCCATGGCCCGGCCTATGGCGGCGGGGTCGGGCTGGTCGCCTGCTGCGACATCGCCATCGCCACCGAGGCGGCGTCCTTCTCGCTGTCCGAGGTCAAGCTCGGCCTGATCCCGGCGGTGATCAGCCCCTATGTCGTCCGCGCCATCGGCGCCCGCGCCGCCCGCCGCTATTTCCTGACCGCCGAGCGTTTCGACGCGGTCGAGGCCCGGCGCCTCGGCCTGGTGCATGAACTGGTGGCCGGCGACGGGCTGGAGGAAGCGGCGCGGCAGGTCCTGGCGGCGCTGCGCGGCAACGGCCCGGCGGCGGTCCGGGCGGCCAAGGATCTGGTCGGCGCGGTGGCCGGCAAGGCGCCGGCCGAGGTCGAGGAGGATTGTGCCCGCCGCATCGCCGCGATCCGCGCCGGCGACGAGGGCAAGGAAGGCGTCGCCGCCTTCCTGGAGAAGCGCAAGCCGTCCTGGCTCGCCTGATCAGCCCGCCGGCGTGTTCCAGGCCCGCACGACATTGACCAGGAACAGCAGCATCGAGGCGAGCACCAGCAGCGAGCCGATGATGACCACGGCCTCCTGCTGCTGGGTTGTCGCCAGGTAGATGCCGAGCGGCAGCAGGATGGCGCCGGCAGCGGCGATCCAGAAATGCACAACGGCCAGCGCGCCGCCCTTGGCGAGCCCGACCCGGTAGCCGATCCCGAACAGGGCGAGCGAGACCCAGCCGACCAGATTGATGTGGGTGTGCACCGGCACCAGCTGGAAGTCATGGGCCATGCCCATCTGGATCCCCAGCACCATGCCGGCCAGCCCCAGCAGCACGGCCAGGGTGAAGAACGCTCTGTCGATGCTGCGCATCATATCCCTCGTTGATCGGCGACGGCCGCCGGAACGCCGGTGCCGGTTCTGCCGCGCCGAAGGATGCGCCGCGCCGCTCGCGCCGGCCTGTTACCGGCGGCACAGGCGGCGTCGGCGCATCCCCGCCCCCCAGGCGTGGCCACAGTGTCTTAGGATCGCGGCGCCTCGGCACTCCCCCATGATTAGGGGATGGCGGCGCGTCCGGGAATCAGCCTGCCAGGCGGTCCAACTGTTCCTGCAGACGGTGCGCGCAATCGTCGGCCAGCGCGTTCAGGGCGGCCGCACCGTCGCCGTGGAAGCATGACCCGTGCATGATGCCGAGCGTGCGCGGCGACAGCCCGGACAGCCGGCGGATCGTCGGCGCCGTCATCGGCGTCAGGGCGCTGGCGCCGAACATGTCCTCCGCCGCCCGGGCCGGACCGACGACATCGCTCTCGGTCAAAGCGGGGCCGTCGCCGACATGGGTGAACAGGTCGCCGCACAGTAGCGTCCCGGTGGTCTCCTCGTACAGCAGCCCGGCGTCCCAGCCATGCGGGATCTGCGGCGTGTCGAGGTGGCGCAGCCGCTTGCCGCCGAGGTCGATCACCTCGTCGTCGGCCAGGGCCCGCGGCGGCCGGTCGGCCATGTCGTTGATCGACACCATGCAGCCGATCCCGCCCTGTACCACCTGGGCCTGCGGCGCCGCCGCCAGCCATTCGTTCATGGCGCCGCATTCATCGGCCTCGACATGGCCGAAGCCGATCCAGCGCAGCCGGTCGACCGGCATGACCCTGGCCATGGCGGCGGCGACGGACGGGAACATCCGCCGCGGCCCGCAATGGAACAGCAGCGGCTGCTCGGCCCTGATCAGGAACTGATTGAAGGTGAAGCCGGCCGGCGGCGCGATCTCCGGCACATAGGTCGACAGCCGATAGATGCCGTCGGCGATCTCATCGATCCTGGTCTCTCCCATCCCTGCTCTCCCTCGGGCTTCGCCTGGCCGATGGGTCGGGTCGAGCTGCCCGCGGAGTCATCTTATCAGGGGATCAGTCCGCCCAGTGCCCGTACAGATTGGGCATCAGCCCGGCCAGGGCGCTGAAGCGCGTCCAGGACTTCGCCTCCTTGCGGGTCCAGCCGGCCTCGGCGATGGCCGACAGCCGGGGGAAGACCAGGCGGTCGAACACCGCGCGGTCGGTCATCGGCTCGGACCAGATGCAGGCCTGGACGCCCATCAGGTGCTTCAGCTGGTCCTCGGTCCAGCCCCGGGTGGCCTCGAACTCGTAGGTCTCCCGCGGGCCCGACCAGCCGGCCCAGCCGGCGCCCGGCTCGGACCAGGCGGTGCCCTGCGACATGTCGAGGTAGTAGCGCTGCCCCGGCGCGACGACGATGTCGTAGCCGCGGCCGGCCAGCTCGGCGCTGACCTCGACCGAGCGCCAGCCGACCAGGTAGCTCTTGTCCTTCTCGATCACGTCGCCATGCGCCGCCTCCTCCCAGCCGCCGGTGACGACGCCGCGCGAGGCCAGGAAGCGCTGGACCCGCCGCAGGAACCCGGCCTGCAGCACGGCGGTCGCCGAGCCTTCGATGGCGTCGGCGCCATGCCGGTTGCCGATGGTGTTGACCAGCTTGGCGTGCTGCTCCGCCAGCGCCTCGTCGCCGGTCTGCTTCAGGCGGTCGAGCGCGAGCGGCGAGCCCGACCAGGCGGCCAGCGGCACCTCGTCGGCGCCGACATGGAGAATCTTCGAGGGGAACAGCGCGATCAGCTCGTCGAACACGGTCTCGAGGAAGCCGTAGACCGGCTCATGCGCCGGGTTCAGGCAGTTGTTGGGGAAGCCCTGCACCGACTGGTATTCGCCATGCTCGGCCGGGTCGCGCAGATGCGGCAGCGCGTGCAGCACGGCGTAGCAATGGCCGGGAATGTCGATCTCCGGCACCACGACGATGCCGAGCCGGTCGGCCAGGGCGACCAGGTCGCGGATCGCCTGCTTGCTGTAATAGCCGCCCTGCGGCTCGGGGCCGGAGCCGAGCAGCGGCGGCAACGCCAGCCCGTGGCCGCGCCAGGCGCCGATCCGGGTCAGCTCGGGATAGGCGTCGATCTCGACGCGCCAGGCCTCGTCGTCCGACAGGTGCCAGTGGAAGCGGTTCATCTTGCTCCAGGCCAGCAGCTGCACGAATCGGGCGACCTCGGCCGAGGCGTAGAACTGCCGGGCGACGTCGAGATGCGATCCGCGCCAGCCATGGGCGGGGGAGTCGTCGATCTCTCCGCCCGCGGGGAACAGGAAGGTCTCGGGGTGGCGCCTGGCGCCGCGCCAGATCTGGCCGAGCGTGATCAGCCCGTACAGCAGGCCGGTGCGGGTCGAGGCCCGCAGGACGATGCCGTCCTCGGCGAAGGCGATGCGATAGGCCTCCGGGCCGAAGCCCGGCTCGGTCGCCAGCGCGACGGCCAGGCCGCCCTCCGCCTCGGGGCGCATGATGCCCTCGGCCGGGACCAGAGCGACCGCCAGCTCGGCGAAGGCGGCGATGGCCTGCCCGGCGTCGACGCCTTCTCCCTTCGGCGCAAAGCCCGCGGGCACCGTGCGGCGGCCGCTGACGCCGACTTTCTCCGGCCAGGGAATGACGGAAATCGGCACCGGGGCCGAGGCCGGGACCGGGAAGCGCTCGGTGCCCCGCTTCAGCGGCGCGTTGTCGGCGGCCGAATGCGTCGACGCGGTCGCGACCGGCGCGGTCGACCCGTCCGCCAGCACGACATAGGCGGTGGTGGCGCCATCGGTCCAATGGCGCAGCGGATAGCTCAGGCCCCGTGCCGTGAGCGTCCAGCTGGCGCCCGGGGCCAGCTCGGTGCCCGGCGGCGGCGTGAACTCGGAATGGTTGGACAGCCGGGCCGTCAACGCGCCGCCCTCGATGGTCGCGGCCGGGTCGATCCTGGCCGGTCCGCTGACGCAGAGCTTGAAGCCGGAGACCGTCCGGTCCGACCGGTTGGTCAGCCGCAGGGCGTAGCTCAGGGAGTCGCCGCCCTCGGCAGGCTTCCAGAAGGTCTCGAGTCGGAACGGGGATGTCATCGGGCAGGCCTTCGCTGTTGACGCTCACGGCGGCAGGGCATGGATGGTCTATACCACGGGCAAAGTGATTCGCGTCGTCCCCGCCTCCAAACTCCGCCCGGATATGCTATGCGGCATGGGCCGGCCTCCAGAGAGGGCAATCGGACCGTGATCAGATGCGATGTCGCCGTGCTCGGGGCCGGAATCGTCGGGGTCTCGACCGCCCTGCATCTGCAGGCGCGCGGCCGGTCGGTGGTGCTGGTCGACCGCCGCGGCCCGGGCGAGGAGACCAGCCACGGCAATGCCGGGCTGATCGAGCGCGCCAGCGTCGTGCCCTACGCCTTCCCGCGGTCGCTGACCGAGCTGCTGCGCTACGCCTCGAACCGGCGGATCGACGCCCGCTACCACTGGGCCTTCCTGCCGCGGATCGCGCCCTGGCTGTTCCAGTACTGGCGCCATTCCTCCCCGGCCCGTTTGGCCGAGGCGGCGCGGGCGATGCTGCCGCTGATCGAGCGCTGCCTGGACGAGCATCGGCCGCTGCTGGAGCAGGCCGGCATCACCCATCTGGCGCGCGACACCGGCTGGCTCTCCGTCTACCGCAGCGCCCGCAGCCTCGAGGCCGGCGTCGCGGGGACGGCGACGGCGGCCGCCCATGGTCTCGCTTTCGGCGTGCTCGACCCGGCGCAGGTCCGGGCGCTGGAGCCGCATCTGGCGGACGGGCTGGCCGGCGGCGTGCACTGGATGGACCCCGTGTCCGTCTCAGACCCCGGCGCCGTCACCAAAGGCTATGCCGAGCTGTTCCTGCGCCGCGGCGGCCGCCTGGTGCAGGCCGACGCCCGGTCGCTGCAGCCGGCGGAAGGCGGCTGGAGCCTGCAGGGGCCGGACGGCCCGGTGTCGGCGCGCGAGGCGGTGGTGGCGCTCGGGCCCTGGTCGCTCGACCTGCTGCGGCCGCTCGGCTACCGCCTGCCGCTCGCGGTCAAGCGCGGCTACCACATGCATTACCGGCCGCGCGGCAACGCCGTGCTGCACCGCCCGGTGCTGGACGACGACCAGGGCTTCCTGCTGACGCCGATGGCGCGCGGCGTGCGCCTGACCACGGGCATCGAGATCGGCGCGCGCGATGCCCCGCCGACGCCGGTGCAGCTCCAGGCGGCCGAGGCCGCGGCACGGATCCTGTTCCCGCTGGACAGCCGGGTCGACGACCAGCCCTGGATGGGCGCACGGCCCTGCCTGCCCGACATGCGGCCGGTGATCGGCCCGGCGCCGTGGCACAAGGGGCTGTGGCTCGCCTTCGGCCACGCCCATCACGGCTTCACCCTGGGGCCGGTCACCGGCCGGCTGCTGGCCGAGATGATCACCGGCGCCGAGACCGTGGTCGACCCGTCGCCCTACCGCGCCGACCGGTTCCAGGCCGGATCCCGCCTCACAGAATGAAATCGGCGGCCGTCATGGCGAGGACATCGCTGTAGAGGTCGATCCGGAAATCGGCATGGCCGTCGCCGTCGACATCGCCCTGGATGTTGTCCGGCCCCTGGATGTGCAGGAACCGGAGCTCGCCGGCCTGGCCGCTGAATGCGGCGGCGCCGATGAAGGTGAAGGCCTGGTTGCCGACCGCCGTGGTGTCGGCGTCGATGGCGGAGAGGTCGACGCGGTCGCCGTCCCCCTGGTTGAAATCGATCCTGTCGGGGTCGCGGAAGACGCTGTCCGCGATGTCGGTGTAGATGTAGCGGTCGGCACCGGGGCCGCCGGAGAGGAAATCGGCGCCGGCGCCCCCAACCAGCCGGTCGTTGCCGGCGTTGCCGGCGAGCAGGTCGTCGCCGGCCCCGCCGATCAGCGTGTTCGCGCCGATATTGCCCTGCAGGTTGTCGTCGTGGCTCGACCCGGTCACGTTCTCGATCTGGATCAGGGTGTCGCCCTCGGCATCGCCCTCGAAGCCCCAGCCGAACAGCAGGAAGACCTCCACCCCGACGGCAGAGTTGACATAGGACGCGGTGTCGACGCCCAACCCGCCATCCAGCACATCGGCTCCCAGGCCGCCGTTCAGCAGGTCCTGGCCCAGGCCACCCGATAGGGTGTCGATGCCGACGCCGCCGGAGAGGGAATCGTCTCCCAGCTCGCCCCGGAGGGTGTCGTTGCCGACCCCGCCGAACAGCAGGTCCCGGCCGGCGCCGGCCACCAGGATGTCGCTGCCGTCGTTGCCGATCAGCAGGTCGTCGCCGGCGAAGCCGAAGATCAGGTCGTTGGAGCTGGTGCCGAAGATGGTGTTGTCGGCGCCGTTGCCGAACAGGATCGCCATGGTTTCCCCCTTCTTGGACTGTTTCCTCTGGGCCGCTGTGCAGGTCGGTCGCGGCCGGAATCGGCGCGGTGCATGCGGACTTGGCCCGGCCTGATTTGCATAGCCGGGAATGCGCGACATTAGGATTGGGCCGGAATTCCAGCATCTCCCAAACGAGAGATGCGCGCCGCCCGCCGAGGGCCTAGGCTGGCGCGCCGCCCACCGCCTCCCTCGCAACGGGACCGTCATGTTCGATCCGGCAACGCTCGCGCTGTACATGGCCGCCGCCCTGGCGTTGAACCTCACGCCCGGGCCCGACATGCTGTTCTGCTTCGCCAACGGTGTTTCCCGCGGCCCGCGCGCAGGCCTGGCTGCGGCACTGGGCATCGGCGGCGGCGCGGCCGTGCACACCGTGGCGGCGGCGCTCGGCCTGGCCGGGCTGTTCGCCGCCTCGCCGACCGCCTTCGAGATCCTGCGCTGGGGCGGCGCCGCCTATCTGCTCTGGCTCGGGGTCAAGGCGCTGCGCTCCACGGCGTCCGGCCTCGGCGCTGCCGGGCCGCTGCCGCCGCGGCCGGCGGGCCGGATCTTCCTCGACGGCATGGTGACCAATGTCCTGAACCCGAAGGTGACGCTGTTCTTCATCGCCTTCCTGCCGCAATTCGTCGAGCCGGCGCACAGCGCGGTGCTGCAGATCCTGGTGCTGGGCACGCTGGGCAACATCTCCGGCACCACCATCAACGCCCTGGTCGGCATGTCCTCGGGCGGCGTCGGCCGGATCCTGTCCCGGCGGCCGATCGTGGCGCGGCTGCTGAACGGCTTCACCGGCATCGTCTTCCTCGGCCTGGCGGCGCGGCTGGTGCTGGCCGACGGGCGTCCGAAATAGCGTTTCGATTTCCCGCGTGCGCCGCGGACCGGCCCTGTTAGATTGTTGCCCGAACCCAGCGGCAGATTCGGGACCCGAATGTTCGACACGCTTCTGATCGCCAATCGCGGGGAGATCGCCTGCCGGGTGATCCGCACCGCGCGGCGCCTCGGCCTGCGCACCGTCGCGGTCCATTCCGACGCCGATGCCGGGGCGCGCCATGTCGCCGAGGCCGATTCCGCGGTCCGCATCGGCCCGGCCCCGGCCCGTGAAAGCTATCTGAAGATCGACGCCATCCTGGCCGCGGCCAAGGCCACCGGCGCCCAGGCGATCCATCCCGGCTACGGCTTCCTGTCGGAGAATGCGGCGTTCGCCGAGGCCTGCGCCGAGGCCGGCATCACCTTCGTCGGCCCGCCGCCGGCCGCGATCCGCGCCATGGGCGGCAAGAGCGAGGCCAAGGCGCTGATGGCGGCGGCCGGCGTGCCGCTGGTGCCGGGCTATCACGAGGCCGACCAGGATCCCGCGCGGCTGGCGGCGGAGGTGGCGAAGATCGGCTTCCCGGTGCTGATCAAGGCCTCGGCCGGCGGCGGCGGCAAGGGCATGCGCGTGGTCGAGCGGGCGGAGGATTTCGCCGCCCAGCTCGCCGGCGCCCAGCGCGAGGCCGCGTCCTCCTTCGGCAACGACCGGGTGCTGGTCGAGCGCTATCTGGCCCGGCCGCGCCATGTCGAGATCCAGGTCTTCGCCGACGGCCACGGCCACTGCCTCTACCTGTTCGAGCGCGACTGCTCGATCCAGCGCCGCCACCAGAAGGTGGTGGAGGAGGCGCCGGCCCCCGGCCTCGACCCGGCCATCCGCAAGGCGATGGGGGAGGCGGCAGTCGCCGCGGCCCAGGCCATCGGCTATGTCGGCGCCGGCACGGTCGAGTTCCTGCTCGACACCGACGGCCGCTTCTACTTCATGGAGATGAACACGCGGCTGCAGGTCGAGCATCCGGTGACCGAGGCGATCACCGGGCTCGACCTGGTCGAATGGCAGCTGCGGGTCGCGGCCGGCGGGGAACTCCCGCTGGGCCAGGACGATCTCGCCATCAACGGCGCGGCGATCGAGGTCCGGCTCTATGCCGAGGACCCGCAGGCCGGGTTCCTGCCGCAGACGGGGCGGCTGGCGCATCTCGCTTTGCCCGAGGAGCCGCCGCATGTCCGGGTCGATTCGGGGGTGCGCCAGGGCGATTCGATCTCGATCCATTACGACCCGATGATCGCCAAGCTGATCGTCTGGGACGTCGACCGGCCGGCGGCGGTGCGGCGGCTGGCCCGGGCGCTGGACCAGGCGCGGATCGCCGGGCTCGCCACCAATCTCGACTTCCTGCGGGCGATCGCGCGCCACCCGGCCTTCGCCGCGGCCGAGCTCGACACCGGCTTCATCGGCCGCCACGCGGCGGAGCTGTTGCCGCCGCCGACCCCGGCCGCCTCGGAGGACATCGCGCTCGCAGCCCTCGGGCTCGTGCTGGGCCGCGCCCGCGACCGCGCCAGCCCCTGGGGCCTGGCCGATGGCTGGCGGATGAACGACGAGGCGGTGGAGGTGCTGCGCCTGGCCGACCGCGACGCCGAGATCCCGGTGGCGGTGCGCTACCGCAGGCATGGAGGGCTGTCGATCGGCACGCCGGACGGGCCGGTCGAGGCCGGCGGCACGCTGGCCGACGGCGTGCTGACCGCCCGGATCGGCGACCGCACAATGCGGGCGACGATCGTGGCGACCGGGGAGAGGGTCGCCGTGCTGCGCGACGGCGCCGACCGGGTGTTCGGCATCATCGACCCGCTGGCCCATGCCGGCGAGGAGGCCGGCGGCGGCAGCCGGCTGACCGCGCCGATGCCGGGCCGGGTGATCGCGGTGCTGGTCGAGGCCGGCGCCAAGGTCACCAAGGGCCAGCCCCTGATCGTGCTGGAGGCGATGAAGATGGAGCACACCGTGGCCGCGCCGGCGGACGGCACCGTCACCAGCCTGCCCTTCGCCGCCGGCGACCAGGTCGACGAAGGCGTGGCCCTGATCGGCTTCGAGGCCGTCTGACATGCTTCCGGCCAAGGTCCGAATCGTCGAGGTCGGCCCGCGCGACGGGCTGCAGAACGAGAAGGCGGTGGTGCCGCTCGAGGCCAAGGTCGGGCTGATCGACCGTCTGTCGGCCACCGGGCTGACGGTGATCGAGGCCGGCGCCTTCGTCAGCCCGAAATGGGTGCCGCAGATGGCCGATTCGGCCGAGGTGATGGCCCGGATCACGCGCGCGCCCGGCATCTCCTACCCGGTGCTGGTGCCGAACGAGACCGGCCTCGACGCCGCGCTGGCCGTGGGGGCGACCGAGATCGCGGTGTTCGGCGCCGCCTCGGAAAGCTTCAGCCGGCGCAACATCAACTGCTCGATCGCCGAGAGCCTGGCGCGATTCGCCCCGGTCGTGGCCCGAGCCCGGGCGGCGGGGCTGAAGGTGCGCGGCTACGTCTCCTGTGTGCTCGGCTGCCCTTATGAGGGCGAGGTGCCGCCGGCCAGGGTGGCCGAGGTGTCAGCCGCTTTGTTCGATCTCGGCTGCTACGAGATCAGCCTGGGCGACACCATCGGCGTCGGCACGCCGGGCAAGGCGGTGGCGATGATCGAGGCCGTGGCGGCACGGATTCCGCGCGAATCGCTGTCGGTCCATTTCCACGACACCTATGGCATGGCCGTCGCCAACATCCACGCGGCGCTGGAGCGCGGCGTCGCCGTGGTCGATTCGGCGGTGGCGGGGCTCGGCGGCTGTCCCTATGCCAAGGGCGCCACGGGCAATGTCGCGACCGAGGATGTGGTCTATCTTCTCGACGGCCTCGGCATCGCCAGCGGCGTCGCCCTGGACCGGCTGCTCGACGCCACCCGATTCATCTCGGGCGTGCTCGACCGACAGCCGGCCTCCAGGGTGGCTCGCGCGCTGATCGCCCGCGACGCCTGATTCATCCCGAAGCGTGGCCGCGATGGCGCGGCCATGGAGGAACTGTGTCTGTCCATCTGTTGAAGGTCGCCGTCGGCATTTCCGAGCCGGCCCAGCTCGCCACGGTCCAGCAGGGCCGGCGTCACATCGTCGAGGGGCGCGAGGTCGTCTACGGCTACACCAAGCGCATGCCGACCCGCCGCGACGATCTGATCGACGGCGGCTCGATCTTCTGGGTGATCCGCCACGTCATCCTGGTGCGGCAGCCGATCCTCGACATGTTCATGGTGACCGACGAGGACGGCGACACCTATTGCCGGCTGCTCTACGACCCGGAGCTGACGGCGGTGGAGGCCCGGCCGCTGCGTGCCTTCCAGGGCTGGCGCTATCTCGATCCGGACGCGGCGCCGCGCGACCTTGGGGCGGCGTCGGAGAGCGATCTGCCGGCCCATCTGCGGCAGGAACTCAGGGCTCTCGGGCTGCTCTGAGCGGGGCGTCCGGGGCCTGGGAAAGAAATTCACGGAAGTGCAAAAAAGCGCTTGCGCGGTCCGGATCACCCCCCTATAAACCGCTCCACCGACGGCGACGCCGCGGCGACGAACTCGAAAGAGAGCGACGCAGCGGAGGGCAGCCAAAAGAGGTTGCAAAAGCCGGGTCGGTAACTTACATCGACGTTTCTGCCCTGGCGGGCCGGCCCTGGAAGGGGGCGGCGCGACGGGGGGATGCGGCTCTGGAGCCAGGAAACTGGTGTGAAGGGCGACGGATCTTGGACAAGTGAGAAGCATTGGAG